>JAJPZP010000065.1 GCA_021204285.1 Lachnospiraceae bacterium
GATCGATACGGTCGTATTTTTCCAGATCACGGACCCGAAGCTCTTCGCCTATGGCGTGGAGAACCCGATTATGGCGATCGAGAATCTGACCGCTACGACGCTGCGTAATATCATCGGTGACCTGGAGCTTGACCAGACGCTGACATCCCGCGAGACGATCAACACCAAGATGCGCGCGTCTCTCGACGTTGCGACCGATCCCTGGGGCATCAAGGTGAACCGCGTCGAGCTGAAGAACATCATCCCACCGGCGGCGATTCAGGATGCGATGGAGAAGCAGATGAAGGCGGAGCGCGAGCGCCGTGAGGCGATTCTACGGGCCGAGGGCGAGAAGAAATCCACGATCCTGGTGGCCGAAGGCCATAAGGAGTCCGCAATTCTGGACGCGGAGGCGGAGAAGCAGGCCGCGATCCTGAAGGCCGAGGCACAGAAGGAGAAGATGATCAAGGAAGCCGAGGGCCAGGCGGAAGCGATTATCAAGGTTCAGCAGGCGAATGCGGACGGCCTTCGCTTCCTGAAAGAGGTCGGCGCCGATGAGTCAGTCATCCAGCTCAAGAGCCTGGAGGCCTTTGCAAAGGCCGCAGATGGTCAGGCGACAGAGATCATCATCCCCTCGGAGATTCAGAAGCTGGCCGGGCTGGTTACCTCCGTCGCTGAGGTGGCGAAGGAGTAAGGCTTTAAACAGGAATATCCGGGCTGGCGCTCTTTACCTGGCGCCAGCCCGTCTACTATGCAGGAGGAAAGATAAGAGATGGATTTAAAAGGAAGAAATTTTCTGAAGCTTTTGGACTACACGCCGGAGGAGATTGCGTATCTCCTCGACCTTGCGGCTGAACTGAAGGAAAAGAAGAAGAAGGGTATCCCGATAGACACATTGCATGGAAGGAATGTGGCGCTGATCTTTGAAAAGACGAGTACACGGACCCGCTGTTCTTTTGAGGTGGCGGCACATGACCTTGGAATGGGGACGACCTATCTCGACCCGTCGGGTTCTCAGATCGGAAAGAAGGAGAGTATTGCGGACACGGCGCGTGTACTCGGAAGAATGTATGAGGGTATTGAGTACCGGGGATTCGGGCAGGAGATTGTGGAGGAGCTTGCGAAGTATGCGGGCGTTCCGGTCTGGAACGGCCTGACGAATGAGTTTCACCCGACGCAGATTCTCGCGGACATGCTGACAATTCGCGAGCATTTCGGTTCCCTGAATGTTAAGCTTGTCTACATGGGCGATGCCCGTTATAACATGGGAAATTCCTGGATGGTCGGTTGCGCGAAGATGGGTATGGACTTCACCGCCTGCGCACCGAAGAAGTACTGGCCGTCTCCGGAACTGATCGCGCAGTGCCAGGAGATTGCGAAGGGGACAGGGGCAAAGATATCCTTTGAGGAGGATGTAAAGAAGGCAACGAAAGACGTGGATGTGATCTACACGGACGTCTGGGTATCGATGGGTGAGCCGGACGAGGTCTGGGAGGAGCGTATCCGGGAGCTTTTCCCGTATCAGGTGAACGCTGCAGTTATGAAAAACGCCGGCCCGCAGGCGATCTTCCTGCACTGCCTTCCGTCCTTTCACGATCTGGGCACGGGAATTGGCCGTCAGATCAATGAAAAGTTTCAGATCGATGCGATGGAGGTGACCGACGAGGTCTTTGAGTCGTCTCAGTCGCTGGTCTTTGAAGAAGCGGAGAACCGCATGCACACGATTAAGGCGGTCATGGCGGCTACATTGGGTGCTTAAGGTCTGCGGAGCGCGGATATGAGATGGATTCTGGAAAAATATGAGAATATCTCCGTCTGGCTGAGCCTGTTCATCCTGGCTATGGCGGCAGTGGCGCTGACGGATGATACCTGGAGGCTTCGGAGCATGGCGCTGGCGTTCCTGGCGGGGACACTGCTGTTCGGACTTGGCGCGGCAAGAGGATGGCGGCTTGGCCACCGTCCGCAGGCTTTTGTGGAGATGGGGCTTACCGTCTGTACAGGTGCTGTGCTTGTGCTGCTTCTTTTGCATATGGGAGGATTTCTATGAGATCAGAACTGCTGAGGCTGTTGCGTCAGGCAGATGATTATGTCTCCGGGCAGCAGTTGTGCAGTCGTTTTGGCGTGTCCCGGACGGCTGTGTGGAAGGCGATTCGCCAGCTGCAGGAGGCGGGCTATGAGATTGACGCGGTGAACAATCGCGGATATCGTCTTCTGTCTGCGCCGAACCTGCTCACGGCAGATGAGATCAGAAGCCGTCTGTGTACCAGCTTTATGGGGCAGAACTGCATTTGCCTTAACAGCGTGGATTCCACGAATAATTATGTCAAAAAGCTCGCGGAGGATGGAGCGGAGGAAGGAACGCTCGTACTCGCCGAGGAGCAGACCGGCGGCAAGGGACGCCGCGGACGCGCCTGGGCGACGCCGAAAGACAAAAATATCGCGATGTCGCTGTTGCTGCGTCCGAAGGTTCATCCGGCGCATGCTTCGCAGCTCACTCTGTTGATGGCGATGGCAGTCGGAAAGGCGATTCGCAGCTGCACCGGACTTGAAGCCGGGATCAAGTGGCCGAATGATATTGTTGTGAACGGTAGAAAGGTTTGCGGCATCCTGACGGAGATGAACACCGAGGTGGATTATATCAATTATGTGGTCATCGGAACCGGTATCAATGTGAACCAGCGGGAGTTTTCCGGGGAGCTCAGCGGTATTGCAGGCTCTCTTTATCAGAATCTCGGGCAGGAGACGAGCCGGGCGGCGATCGTGGCGGCGAGCATGGACGAGCTGGAACGACTGTATGGAATTTTTCTGCAGACAGAAGATCTGTCTGCACTGAAGGATGAGTACAATCGGGTCTGTGTGAACTGCGGCCATGGAATTCGCGTTATGGAGCAGTCAGAGGCCTATACCGGGACGACGGAGGGAATCAATGGGCACGGAGAACTTGTCGTCCGGAAGGACAGCGGCGAGGAGGTACTCGTTTACGCGGGCGAGGTATCGGTAAGGGGACTCTACGGTTACACATAGCATCTGAAGATCGGAGAGCCTGGTGAAAGGAAGGAAAGTAGATGTATCAGGAGCGTGTGACGCTCTGCGCGGCCAGTGCATACGAAAAAAAATATTATCTGAATGAAGATTTTAAGGGACTTCCGCAGCAGATTCGCGATGAGCTGCAGATCATGTGCGTACTCTTTACGGAGGATGTGGGCGGTATCCTGACGCTTGTCTTTGATGAAGATGGCTCTCTGTTGCTGGAGGTGGAAGCGGATGAGGGTGATCTCCTCTACGACGATATTGGGAGCGAGCTGAAGATCCGGCAGATTAAGCGTGAGAAGAAGGAGCTTCTCCAGATTCTGGAGCTCTATTACAAAGTCTTTTTCGTCGGAGCGGATCTGGAATGAGAGGGGAACTTGCAATCGGCAATGTGCGGCTTCCGAATAATCTGATTCTCGCACCGATGGCAGGCGTCACGGATCTGCCATTTCGCCTCCTCTGCAGGGAGCAGGGAGCAGGGCTGCTCTGCATGGAGATGGTCAGTGCGAAGGCAATCTATTACCGGAACAAAAATACAGAGGCTTTGCTGACAGTTGACGAAAAAGAGCCACCGGTCTCACTGCAGCTCTTCGGCTCCGATCCGGATATCATGAGCGAGATGGCAAAACGCATCGAGGAGCGTCCGTTCTCGATTCTGGACATCAATATGGGCTGCCCGGTGCCGAAGGTTGTAAATAACGGCGAGGGCTCGGCTCTCATGAAAAATCCGAAGCTTGCCGGGGAGATCATTTCCCGGGTTGTACGTGCGATTAAAAAGCCGGTCACGGTGAAGATCCGCAAGGGCTTTGACGCGGCACATGAGAATGCAGTTGAGATTGCGCGGATCGCAGAAGATGCCGGAGCGGCGGCGGTCGCGGTACACGGCAGGACACGTGAGCAGTATTACAGCGGCAGGGCGGACTGGGAGATGATCCGCCGGGTGAAGGAGGCTGTGCATATTCCGGTTATCGGGAACGGCGACGTGGACTCGCCGGATGCGGCTCTGAAGATGCTCATGTCGACAGGCTGCGATGGAGTCATGATCGGCCGTGGCGCGCGCGGGAATCCCTGGATTTTTCATCAGATCCTGCACCGGATGGAAACCGGGGAGGAGGAGAAAGCGCCGTCTTCCGCTGAGTTAAAGGAGATGATGCTGCGTCACGCGTGGATGCTTGCAGATTATAAGGGCGAATATACAGGCATCCGGGAGATGCGCAAGCATGTTGCCTGGTACACAGCCGGTTATCCGAATTCCGCGAAGCTGCGTGCGCGTGTCAACGAGGCGGGGAGTCTCGAGGAGCTGGAGGAGCTGATTCGGGGGCTTTGAGTATGGTGTCATGTGCAGCGGATAGCGGCATAGGCAGTATTCAGGATCATATATATAAAAGAAAAATGATAAGGCGAAAGCCCATGAATTTTTTCCGAAGATTATTCTTCCTGTGGAAAAAGGAGGAGCCCGAATCAGGGAAGGCGGATGATCTGCGGCGGACTTTTTTTGAGTACCGGGAGAAGGCGCCGGAGGTGCTGTGCTATCTTCGCCGTGAACGAAAAATCGCACGGCGTGATCTGGAACTGATCGTGATTGATAACGAGGAGGAGCCGGCCTGGCAGGTTTGTCACGTGCTTCAACGTCTGCTGCCGGAGATGAAGCTGCTGACGATTGTCACCGGACGGCAGGAGTATTTTTCCAGGCTGGCCCGGGATGCTTTTGAAGAATATGGCCTTCTCGTTGCCATGACTGCCGGGTATGGCGAAAAGCCGGCTGGAAATCTTGTGCTGGATCTGCGCGACTGGGAAAAGCAGCTTACGATGCTTGGTGATATGAGCACGGAACAGCGCGTCGGAAAAGACCAGTTCAGCGAGGCGTGAGAAGCGACGTGTGGAAAAAGCCCCGGATCGGTTGATCTGCTCTGCCGGTCCGGGGTTTTCCTGTGCTGTGAAAACAGGAAAGGAATTGCAATTCCGGAGAGCTGATGCTATAGTATACGTTAATCGCAGGTGTCGGCGGAGCGATTCGCCGGTGAAAAGGGAAACGGGTGAGAATCCCGCGCGAGACTCGTCACTGTATGCCGGGAGCGAGAGGCCAGATACGCCACTGAGAGATTGGGAAGGCGGCCTCGATGTGATGATCGGCGAGCCAGGAGACCTGCCTGTGAGGATGGGAGCGATGAGCTCCCCAGGCCACGAGTAACTGGTCGCAAATGAAAAATTTCATTGCGTCCTCTTACGCCGTGCCCCCCAAAAACGGGAGGGCGCGTTTTAGTTTATGCCGAAAAGGCGAAAAAGAGGAGGAAAAGGAAATGAAAAGGAAACTGGCAATGTTACTGGCGGGCGTCATGGTCTTCGGACTGCTGACGGGCTGCGGCAGCAGCACAACGACGGAGACGACGGAGGAGGTCGTCGAAGAGACGGAAGAGACCGAGGAAGCTGCAGAGGAAGAGGCCGCGGAGGAGACCGAAGAAGTCGACGCGGATCAGGCGGCCGCTGACGAGGTGGCGGCTCTGATCGACGCGATCTATGTACAGGAGTGGACCGAGGATACCGCAGATCAGTGCGCGGCGGCGAAGGCAGCCTGGGACGCACTGACCGACGAGCAGAAGGAGCTGGTCGAGGGTGAGAACGCCGATCCGGATTACTTCGGAAGAGATACCGGCGACGCTTCCCTGGACGATGCGAGAAATCAGGATGATATCGGAGAGAACGAGATTCTGGTTGTGAGCTTCGGTACTTCCTTCAATGACAGCCGTGTGACGGATATCAAGGGCATTGAGGATGCGCTGCAGGAGGCTTATCCGGACTGGTCCGTGCGCAGAGCTTTCACGGCGCAGATTATCATCAACCACATCCTGGCGCGTGAGGGATATCAGATCGACAATATTGATCAGGCCCTGCAGCGCGCGGTCGACAATGGAGTGAAGAACCTTGTCGTACAGCCGACGCATCTGATGCACGGAGCGGAGTATGACGAGATGATGGAGGCGGTCGAGTCTTACGCGGATCAGTTTGAGACGGTGTCCGTGGCGGAGCCGCTGCTCGGCGAGGTCGGTTCTGACGCGAGCGTGATCAATGAGGACAAGACCGCGGTTGCGGAGGCGGTTGTCGCCGCGGCGGTCGAGGATTCTGATTACGACAGCCTGGATGCGATGGCTGAGGACGGCACGGCGATTGTGCTGATGGGACATGGAACTTCCCATACCGCGAACGTGACCTATGACCAGATGCAGACGCAGATGGAGGAGCTCGGCTATGAGAATGTCTTCATCGGAACGGTAGAGGGCGAGCCGGAGGATACGGAATGCTCGGTTGTAATTGAGAAGCTTGCGGAGGCAGGTTATACGAAGGTCATCCTTCGCCCGCTGATGGTGGTGGCCGGTGACCATGCGAACAACGATATGGCCGGTGACGACGAGGATTCCTGGAAGAGCATGTTTGAGGCGTCCGGCAGCTTTGAAAGCATTGAGACGCAAATCGCGGGTCTTGGCCGCATCGAGGCAGTAGAGGCGCTCTATGTCGAGCACACGGCCGCGGCGATGGCGGAGTAAGCCAGATGCAAGATGCCGCAGAGTTCGCTGATGGCGGGCTCTGTGGCATACGGATGGCCTGCACAGACGTGTGGACAACGGTTCTTTGCAGACGGAGATGCTGTAAGGACGGAGATGAGAATTTATGAAAAGAGTGATTACTTTACTGGCTGCGTTTTTCCTCACAGCCGCGCTCTGCATCGGATGCGGCGGCAGCGCACAGGGAGAGAGCACGGCGGACACGGCCTCCGGGGAGGAGGTCGTGCCTGACGAGGAATCCGGAGCAGCGGAGGAGAGCGTATCGGGTGAGGAATCCGCTGCGGAAGAAGAGACAGGGTCGGACGAAGTCGCCTCCGCGGAGGAGACGGCCGTCCAGGAAGCCGAACTGGAAGACGGCTTTTATCTGGCGGACTTTGACACGGACAGTTCGATGTTCCACGTCAATGAATCCTGCGACGGAAAGGGAACTCTGACGGTGGAGAATGGCGTGATGACGATCCATGTCTCGCTGGTGTCCAAAAACATTGTCAATCTCTATTATGGACTGGCGGAGGACGCACAGCAGGACGGCGCGGAGCTGATCGAGCCGACGCTCGACACCGTCACCTACAGCGATGGTTACACGGAGGAGGTCTACGGTTTTGACATTCCGGTACCGGCGCTGGATACGGAATACAATGTCGCGATCATCGGCACAAAAGACAACTGGTACGACCATACGGTCAGCGTGTCGAACCCTGAGATGCTGGTGGATTAATGTGATCACGCGCCCCCGTTTTCGCGAAAAACGAAGCGGGGGCACTTTCCATACTCTGGAAAGTCAGGCTTTTAAAGCGGCTGCGAGTTTCCTCATCTGACGAGGAGAGGGGTGCGCAGCGCGAAAGAAAGCAGATCCTTCCTTATTACCTGTGCCGTCGTTTGAAGGATGGTGGAATGGAGATTGTCATGACAAAGAGAAATTTTATATGGATTCTGACAGCAGCATTTGCCATCCTTCTGGTGTGGACGCCGCTTACCGTCCGCGCGGAGGCGCCGGAAGCGGCCTGGATCGAGATGGAGGACGGTGAATATGCGATCGATGTGGCGATGGAGGGTGGCAGCGGAAAGGTGACGATCAGCTCTCCGGCGATTCTGATCGTCGAGGACGGACGCGCCTACGCGCGCATTGAGTGGAGCAGTACCCATTATGACTATATGAAGGTCGGTGATGAGACCTATTATCCGATCAATGAAGATGGGGGTTATTCCACCTTCGAGATTCCGATCACGGTGTTCAATGAGGCGATGACGGTGATCGGCGATACAACGGCGATGAGTATGCCGCACGAGGTCGAATATACGCTCGTTTTTGAATCTGACTCGATCACTTCCAGGAGCCAGACGCCGCAGGCGGCAGCACAGAGGGTCGTCTATATGGCGATCGCGATCATCGCGGTCTGCGCGGTGGTTTCTATTATTAAGAAGAGAAGAGGGTATTCCGCAAAATGAGAAAGAGATGGATGGCAGCGGTTCTCCTGCTGACTGCGGCACTTGCGCTGGCGCTTACAGCCTGCGGCTCGTCTGCGGAAACGTCTTCGGCCGCGCGGGATACCGATATCAGCGAAGAGCTGGTTTATACGGAGAGTATGGAACTCTCCTGTGCGGAAGAATTTTCCGTGGATTACTATGAAAATGGTTTCGCGCTGATCACGATCGCGGACAGTGCCCGCTATCTGCTCGTCCCGGAGGGGGAGAGCGCTCCGGAAGATCTCGACGGGGAAATCGTGATTTTACAGCAGCCGATGGAAAATATATATCTTGTGGCTTCGGCCGTGATGGATATGTTCGTCTCCATGGACGCGCTGGACGCGATTCGCTTCAGCGGCACACAGGCGGATGGCTGGTACATCGAGGAGGCGAAGACCGCGATGGAAAATGGGGATATTCTCTATGCGGGCAAATATTCCGCACCGGATTATGAGCAGATTCTTGCGGAGAACTGCGGCCTTGCGATCGAGAATACGATGATCTATCACGCGCCGGAGGTAGAAGAGCAGCTGGAGAAATTCGGCATTCCGGTGCTTGTCGACTATTCGAGCTATGAGGCGGAGCCGCTTGGTCGGACCGAGTGGGTAAAACTCTACGGTCTGCTGGTCGGCGAGGAAGAGGCCGCGGAAGAGGCCTTCGCGGCGGAGATCGACGAGTTCGCGACCGTGGCGGATGCGGAGCAGACGGGGCTGACAGTTGCCTTCTTCTACATTACGACGAACGGAGAGGCGAATGTCCGGCAATCCAGCGACTATCTGCCGAAGATGATCGAGCTGGCGGGCGGCACCTATATTTTCGAAGATCTCGGCGACGAGGATACGGCCTCCTCGACCGTGACGATGACGATGGAGGAGTTCTACGCGGGGGCGAAGGACGCTGACTATATTATCTATAACAGCACGATCGACGGGGAGCTCACGTCGGTCGATGAGCTGCTGGGCAAGAGCTCGCTTCTCGGCAATTTCAGTGCCGTACAGAGCGGAAATGTTTACTGCACGTCGAAGAATCTTTACCAGTCTTCAATGGAGCTTGGTACGATTACCGCGGATATCCACCGGATGCTGACCGGGGAGGATGAGGAACTTACTTACCTGTATAAACTGGAGTAAAGGGATGAAGAATAGAAGATACTGTCTCGCATTTCTTATACTGGCCGCATTGCTGCTCGTGCTTCTGGCGGTGAACGTCTGCATCGGCAGCGTGGGGATCCCCTTCGCGGAGGTGCTGCGCATTCTGACCGGGCATGGCGCAGATGTGACCTATGCTGATATTGTCATGCAGATCCGGCTGCCGCGTGCACTGGCAGCGGCGATCCTCGGTGGAGCGTTGGCGCTGTCAGGTTATCTTCTGCAGACCTTTTTCCATAACCCGATTGCGGGACCCTATATTCTCGGTATTTCGTCGGGGGCAAAGCTGGTCGTCGCGCTCGTGATGGTTTTTGCCCTGGGACAGGCGGTTGTTGTGAACTCAGGAGTGATGATTATCGCGGCATTTATCGGCTCCATGATTTCGATGGGTTTTGTGATTCTGATGTCGCGCTATATGGAGCAGATGTCGATGCTGATCGTGAGCGGCGTCATGATCGGTTATATCTGTTCGGCGATCACGGAATTTGTTGTAACCTTTGCAGATGATGCGAATATCGTGAATCTGCACAGCTGGTCACAGGGAAGCTTCTCCGGTATTTCCTGGAACAATGTGGCCGTGATGTCGGTCGTCACTTTCCTTGCATTTGCCGTAGTGTTTCTGATGTCGAAGCCGATTATGGCATATCAGATGGGCGAGTCCTACGCGAAAAATATGGGGCTTAACATCCCACTGTTCCGCGTGCTGCTGGTGCTGCTTTCCAGCATTTTGTCAGCCTGTGTGACCGCGTTTGCGGGTCCGGTTTCCTTCGTCGGCATTGCGGTGCCGCATCTGGTGAAAAGCCTTTTTAAGAGCTCGAAGCCGCTGCTTCTGATTCCTGCGTGCTTTCTCGGTGGCGCTTCCTTCTGTCTGTTCTGCGACCTGCTCGCACGGACGCTGTTTGCGCCGACAGAGCTCTCGATCAGTACGGTAACCGCGGTTTTCGGCGCGCCGGTTGTGATCTATATCATGGTAAGGCGCAGAAAGGAGCGGACGTAAGCGGATGAGTATTGAGAACTTATCGGAGGTTTCGTCCGATTTTGGCAAAGATGCAGAAGAAAGAGCAGCGCAGGTTGTTCCCGGCGGAAACGCGTACCCGTCGTGCGAAACACGTGAAGAAACGGATATGCTGTACTTTCGGACAGAAGGACTGACAGTCGGCTACAACGGCGTCCCGCTGATCCGGGACATCGAGCTCTCGATGAAGCGTGGAGAGATCCTGACACTGATCGGGCCGAACGGGGCCGGAAAGACTACGATATTAAAAAATATCATAAGACAGCTCGAACCGATCGGCGGGACGGTGTTCCTCGACGGGAGGAAGCTTCCGGAACTCTCCGGGCACGAGCTCTCGACGCAGATGTCGGTTGTGCTGACCGAGCGGGTGAAGCCGGAACTCATGAGCTGTGAGGATGTCGTAGCCACCGGACGCTATCCCTATACCGGGAGGTTCGGCGTGCTCTCGGAGGAGGATCACCGCATCGTGCGGGAGTCGATGGAACTTGTCCATATTTCGGAGCTTAAGGAACGCGATTTTTCCGAGACGAGCGACGGGCAGAAGCAGCGCGTCATGCTGGCGCGGGCGCTCTGCCCGCAGCCGGATATTCTTGTGCTCGACGAGCCGACTTCCTTTCTCGATATCCGCTACAAGCTGGAGTTCCTCGCGATCATTCAGGAAATGTCGCGGAAGAGAGGCCTTTCGGTTATCATGTCGCTGCATGAGCTTGATCTGGCGGGACGGATTTCGGATAAGCTGGCCTGTATCCGTGGAGATAAGGTGGACCGCTTCGGCACGCCGGAGGAGATCTTTACGGAGGGCTATATCCAGGAACTTTACCAGATGACAGTCGGTTCCTATGATGAGCGGACCGGCAATCTGGAGCTGACGCCCGTGAAGGGGGATCCGGAGGTCTTCGTGATCGCCGGGAACGACCACGGCACGGACTGTTACCGCAGCCTGCAGCGGCGCGGCATTCCCTTTGCGACGGGCATCCTCTGGGAGAATGATCTCGATTTCCCGACGGCGCATGCGCTGGCGGCAGAGCTGGTCAGCGTGCCGGCGTTTCACGAAATCTCCACAGAAGAGCTGAGACGCGCGAAGGAGATTATGGATCGCTGTGGGCACGTGATCTGTACCCTGGATGAGAATGCGTATC
Organism: Lachnospiraceae bacterium; assembly: GCA_021204285.1. Taxonomy (GTDB): domain Bacteria; phylum Bacillota; class Clostridia; order Lachnospirales; family Lachnospiraceae; genus Hominiventricola. The sequence goes on from JAJPZP010000065.1 coordinate 11,339, forward strand.
TGCCGGATGCGCTGCAGGAGCTGATCGCCTACGCAGAGAGTAAAAAATATATTGAGATATAAGGAGAGTGTACACATGGCAGGAAAAATCTATGGTATCGGGGTGGGACCGGGAGACCCGGAGCTTCTGACTCTGAAGGCAAAGAAGATACTGGACGCGGCGGACGTGATCGCCGTCCCGGTCAAGGAGGCGGGCGAGTACAGTACGGCGCTGGAGATCATCCGCCCGGTCGTTGATCTGGATGGAAAGGAGATCGTCGAGGTTGTCTTCCGCATGCTGCGGGACGAGGAGGAGCGCAGGAAATGTCGTGCCGCGGCCTGCGAGCAACTGGCGGACCTGCTGCGCGGCGGCAAGGATATCGCGATGATTACCCTTGGAGATGTATCGGTCTACAGTACCTATATGTATGTAAATAACTACCTTGCAGAAGCCGGATTTGAGACGGAGATCATCCCCGGCATTCCGTCCTTCTGCAGCGGGGCAGCGAAGGCGCAGCTCGCGCTTATGGAGGGCAACGAAGGCCTGGCGATCGTGCCTTCGGCGAAGGAAAACCTGCTTGTGGACGCCGCGCTCGATCATTTTGAAAATATTGTCGTCATGAAGGCCGGCGGCAGCATTGAGAAACTGATCGGAAAGCTGAAAGCACGCGATATTCCGCTTTCTGCGGCGACCGTCTTAAGCTGCATCGGCATGGAAAATGAATATATCGGACCGCTTGATCCGAAGCGTGAGTACAGTTATTTCACCACGGTTATCATCAAGAAGGGGGAGTAGAAAGTCATGGTATCATTTATCGGAGCGGGGCCGGGCGATCCGGAGCTCCTGACGATCAAGGGAAAGAAGATTATCGACAGCGCGGATGTGATCATCTACGCCGGCTCACTTGTCAATCCGCAGGTGCTCGCGGACGCAAAGGAGGGCGCTGTCATATATAACAGCGCGACGATGAACTTAGACGAGGTGATCGACGTCATGAAGGAGGCAGAGGAGAAGGGTCTCAAGGTGGCGCGTGTGCACACCGGTGATCCGGCGATCTATGGCGCGCACCGGGAGCAGATGGACCGGCTCGACGAGCTGGGCATCGACTATGAGGTGATTCCGGGTGTGAGTTCCTTCCTTGCGACCGCGGCGGTGCTGAAAAAGGAGTATACGCTGCCGGGCGTCAGCCAGACGGTCATTCTGACCCGGATGGAGGGCAGAACGCCGATGCCGCCGAAAGAGAAGCTGCTCGACCTCGCGCAGCACAACGCGACGATGATCATTTTCCTGAGCGTCGGCATGCTGGACGAAATGTCGGCGATTCTGCGTCAGGCCTATCGCGATACCACACCGGTGGCGGTCGTCTACAAGGCGACCTGGGAAGATCAGAAGATCGTGTACGGCGATCTCACGAATATCGCGGAGCGCGTGCGTGAGGCGGGCATCCGCAAGACCGCTCTCACAGTCGTGGGTGATTTCCTTGGGGATGAGTATGAGCTCTCGAAGCTCTATGACAAGACTTTTACTACAGAATTCCGAAAAGGAGTGACGGACTGATGGGTATCACACTGATCAGCATCAGCCATCAGGCGGCGCCGCTCTCCATCCGGGAGATGTTCGCATTTCCGGAGGAGCAGCAGGGCGAACTGATGAAGCAGATGATCGGGAAGGGCATTGCGGATGAATGCGTGATCATCAGCACCTGCAACCGGACCGAAGTCTATACATATTCAGAATGTGCGGACAGTAATTTTGCCGAAATGCAGGAACTGCTGCTTGCCTTTGCAAACGCGGAGAATGTGGAACACATGGGCGATTATATTCGCCTTTACAGTGGGACAAAAGCAATTCGTCACCTGTTCCGCGTGACCGCAGGACTGGACTCGATGGTGATGGGAGAGGACCAGATTCTCGGTCAGGTGAAACGCGCGCACGAGTTCGCGCATGAGACGGGAAGCTGCGGCGTGTATCTGAATACGCTGTTCCGCTATGCGGTGACGGCAGCGAAGAAGGTGAAGACGGAGACAGACCTCTCCCGCACGACGGTGTCGACGGCGACGATGGCGATCAAAGCGGCGGAGCAGACCTTCGGCTCCCTGCACGGGAAAAAGGTCATGCTGATCGGCGCCTCCGGTAAGATCGGCAGCACGGTGCTCAAGAATCTGCAGTGCATCGAGGGCGCGAGTGTGTACATCACTGCCCGGAATATGGGTCAGGCAACAGCGGATCCACACCATAAGATCAGTTATCAGATGATGGATTATGAGAAGCGCTATGAGCTTGTGGATGAGATGGACGTGATTGTCAGCGCGACAACAAGCCCTCACTATACGCTCACTTATGATAAGCTGGCGAAATGTCTCGTGACGGAAAAGCCGCGGGTCTTTGTCGATCTGGCGGTGCCGATTGATATCGATGCGCGAGTGGAAAAGCTGCCCGGTGTAAAGCGCTACGATATCGACGACTTCCGTGAGCTGGCAGCCGTAAATAATGAGAAGAAACAGCATGAGGCGTTCGAGGCGGAGCAGATGCTCGAGGAATCGCGCAAGGATTTCGAGCGCTGGATGATCTTCCAGCAGGGGCTGCCGAAGATTGCGAAGACGAAGGAATGGATGCTGCGCGAGGCGGAGAAGAAGGGCTTCGAGCGGGCGATCGACAAGATGTTCTACCGGTTGAGGGACAACTCTGAGCCGGAGGAGCTGCAGGCTTTCCTTGAACATCTGGGGAGCGCGGAGTGAAGGGCTGTATTTTGGATGTGATAAAAAGCATGTGGCGGGAAATGTAGAAAAGACAGGAAGGACAGGAAATTTTTATGGGGAAATTATACGTGGTTGGCTTCGGCCCGGGCGGGAAGGAGCACATGACGCAGAAGGCGATCGACGTGATCACAAAGGCGGATGTCGTGACCGGTTACACCACTTACGTCAGGATTCTGAAGGAATATTTTCCGGATAAAACCTATATTGCGACGCCGATGATGCAGGAAGTGAAGCGCTGTGAGATGGCGGTTGAGGAGGTGATGAAAGACCAGACGGTCGTGATGGTCTCCAGCGGCGACAGCGGGATCTACGGCATGGCCGGCATCATTTATCAGGTGGCGGATGAGAAGCAGGCCGATATCGAGATCGAGACCGTGCCGGGCGTGACCGCGGCCAGCGCGGCGGCCTCTGTTCTGGGTGCACCGCTGATGCACGACTTCGCGGTGATTTCCTTAAGCGACCTGATGACGCCGCTCGAACTCATCATGAAACGCGTGGATTGTGCAGGCCAGGGAGATCTGATCGTCTGCCTCTACAATCCGAAGAGTAAAAAGCGAACGGGTTATGTGGAGCAGGCCGCGGATATTCTGATGAAATACCGCTCTGCTGAGACGCCGGTCGGCATCGTGCGGAATGCGGGCAGGAACGATGAATCTTCCTGCATCACGACGCTCGGAGAGCTGAAAAATGCAGAAATTGACATGTTCAGCGTCGTCATTATCGGAAATTCCCAGACCTACACAAAGAACGGGAGAATGATCACGCCGAGGGGCTACGCAGTGAAGCAGTGAGCCGCGTGGCGCAGGGAGGAATTATGCAGAGTATCATACGTATCGGGACCAGAAAGAGTCAGCTCGCGCTGGTTCAGACGGAGATGGTAAAACGGAAGATTGAGGAGCTTTTTCCGGAAATCCAGGTGGAGCTGGTGACCTTTTCAACGAAGGGCGACGAGCTGCTCGATCGCTCGCTCACCTCCTTCGGCGGGAAGGGCGTGTTTACGAAAGAGCTCGAGGAGGCGCTGCTAAGCGGAGAGATTGATCTCGCCGTGCACAGTGCGAAGGATATGCCGATGGAATTCCCGGAGGGACTGCAGATCGGCGCGGTCTTGCCGCGGGCGGCGGTGGAGGATGTGATTGTTACGCGCGCAAGGTCCGTGACGGATGACAGGAATCAGGCGGCGGGCGAAAGACCGGAGGCTGAGAGTCCGGCTGAAGTGACACTGGAAAGTCTTGCCCCCGGCAGCGTCGTCGGCACGAGCAGTCTTCGCAGAGAGCTGCAGATCCGCAGAATCAATCCCCTCGTGAAGATCAAAATGCTGCGCGGCAATGTGCAGACACGGCTCCGCAAGCTGTCGGAGGGACAGTATGACGCGATCGTCCTCGCGGCGGCGGGCCTGAAGCGCCTCGGGCTCGATCAGGATTCTTCTTTCCATTATGAATATCTCTCGCCGGAGCGGTGCCTTCCGGCAGCCGGGCAGGCGATTCTCGCGGTAGAGAGCCGGGAAGGGCACCTCACGGAACTGCTTGAGAAGCTGAACGATCCATGTGCGGCGGTGATGCTGAGTGCGGAGCGCGCGTTTCTGACAGAGATTGGCGGCAGCTGCAACGCGCCGGCGGCGGCGCTCAGCCGATTGGATGGAAATCTTCTGCGCATGGACGCGATGTTTGCCTTTGACGGCATTCATATGAGAAAAGTTTCCGGGGAAAGCATGACCGGACTGGATACCGGGAAAGCGGCAAAGCTCGGTACAGCGCTTGCAAAAAAAATACGGACGGGTAAGGTCTGGCTCGTCGGCGCAGGCCCCGGAAATAAAGACCTGATCACACAGAAATGTCTTTCCTGTGTGCGCGCAGCTGACGTGATCGTCTATGACAGTCTCGCAACAGATTCGCTTTTAAATGAGGCGCGGCCTGACGCGGAACTCATCTACGCAGGGAAGCGTTCCTCCCACCATCATCTGAAGCAGGAGGAGACGAATGCGCTGCTCATTCGCCTGGCGAAGGAGGGAAAGGATGTCGTGCGCCTCAAGGGCGGCGATCCCTTCATCTTCGGGCGCGGCGGCGAGGAAGCCGAGGAGCTGCTGGCGGCGGAGGTCCCCTTTGAGATCGTCTGCGGCGTGTCGTCCTGCTACAGCGCCCCGGCCTATGCGGGGATCCCGGTGACACATCGCGACCACGCGTCATCTTTTCATGTGATCACAGGTCATGAGGGCAGCCATAAGACCTCGAACGTACTCGACTATGCGACACTCGCGCGGGAGGAGGGGACGCTCATCTTCCTGATGGGCCTTAAAAACCTTCCGAATATTGTGAAAAACCTGATCGAAAACGGAAAAGATGGCGGTACGCCCGCCGCGGTGATTCAGGAAGGCACGACCGCGCGGCAGAAGGTGGCGGTCGGCACACTTGCTACGATCGTGGAGGATGCGCAGAAAGCGGGAATTCAGACCCCGGCGATCACGCTTGTCGGTGATGTAGCTTCGCTTCGCGAAAAGATTGACTGGTTTGGCAAAAAACCGCTCTCCGGGAAACGGGTGCTTCTGACCGCAACGCCGAAGATGGTGAAAGAGCAGGCGGAGATTCTCGAGGCAGAGGGGGCGGAGACGATCCGCTTCAGCCTGATCTATACGCAACCGCTCCTTTCGGAGGAAATCGCCCGGGCAGTGGAGCAGCTTTCCGACTACAGCTGGCTTGTCTTCACGAGCAGCAATGGCGTGGATATTTTCTTTGATTATCTGCTGGATTGCGGGAAAGATCTGCGCAGTCTTGCCGGAATCAAGATCGCAGTGATCGGCGAGGGGACAAAGCGTGCGCTTGCCGCGCGCGGCCTGCAGGCCGATTTCGTTCCGGAATCCTTCAGCAGCAAAACGCTCGCGAAGGAGTGGATCCCGACGCTTGCAAAGACGGACCGCGTCCTGCTTCTGCGCGCCGAGGAGGCCTCGCAGGAGCTGAACCTGGCGCTTGAAGCGGCGGGAATCTCCTATACGGCGGATGTGCTCTACTGTACGGCGATCGACGGGCGTAAAGAGGAGGAGCTGCGCCGACTTCTGCAGGATGTGGACTATGTGACCCTGTGCAGTGCCTCCGCGGCGCGGGCCTTTGCCTCGATGACGCAGGGACTGGAATACCACGCACAGGTCGTCTGCATCGGTCCGGTGACGGAGAAGGCGGCACGCGCGGAAGGAATCCCGGTGGGACAGTCCGCGGTGGTCTACGACGCGGAGGGCATCCGGGATGTACTGCTCTATGAGGTGAGATGAAGATGGAACTCCTGCACGGCGGAAATATTTACGATGAAAATCTGAATACCGAAGATGGCGCTCCGCTCCTGGATTTCTCGGCAAATATCAATCCGCTGGGGATGCAGGACAGCGTGCGGCGCGCGGTATGCGGCGCGCTGGATTTCGCGCACAATTACCCGGATCCACTGTGCAGGAAGCTGCGTGCGGCGCTGTCGGAGGAGTACGCTCTTTCGGCAGAGTTTTTTCTGTGCGGAAACGGCGGTGCGGATCTCATTTACCGGCTGGCCTATGCCCTGCGTCCGGGACGTGCGCTCCTGACTGCCCCCACCTTCGCAGAATATGAGGAAGCTCTGAAGCAGACGGGGACAGAGCTTTGTTTTTATGAGATGCAGAAAGATTTTGTTGTGCGGGAGGATATCCTCACGCGAATGGACGAGTCTGTCGATGTGATGTTTCTGTGCAATCCGAACAACCCGACCGGGCTGCTTGTGGATCAGAGGCTGCTGACCCGTATTCTGAAAAGGGCGCGGCAATGCGGGATTCTGCTCGTGCTGGACGAATGTTTCCTTGACTTTACCGGGCAGCCGGAGCGCTCACTTGTGCCGTATGTGGAGAAGTCCCCGTATCTTCTGATCCTGAAATCTTTCACAAAGATGTATGCGATGCCGGGGCTGCGGCTCGGCTACTGTATCTGTTCTGACAAAGAGCTTCTTGCGCGTATGGCTGCCGCCGGGCAGTGCTGGGGCGTCAGCGTTCTGGCTTCCGAGGCGGGGGTCGCCGCGCTGAAGGAAAAAGAATACACGCAGCGTGCAATCCGCCTTGTCCGTAAGGAGCGTATCTTTCTGAAGTCGGAACTGGAGAAGCTGGGCTTCGGGGTCTGGGATGGACAGGCGGACTATCTGTTCTTCCGCACGCCGGGCGTGCGCGATCTCTACGAGCGGCTTCTGCCGCAGCGCATCCTGATTCGCCGCTGTGCGAATTACCGCGGTCTGGATGACACATACTATCGTGTCGCGGTAAAAGGCCATGAGGAGGATGAGCGGCTGATAAGAGCCATCGCATCTGTTGTAATATAGACCGTTATTTTCTTTTTGCGCAGTATTCAAACTGCGCATTTTTATCAATCCTGTCAATTTGAACAAAAACGTTGTGCAATTTGCAAAAAAAATCAACAGAAATTTCAGTAAAAACGCCGAAAAAACGTTTTTTTGAAAAAATGAATTGACAGAAAGCATAAAAAGGGTATAGAATTCAAATTACAGAAAAACGTTTTTTTGAGAAATTAAGAGAGGTGAAAAGTGTGGAAGATACAAAATATGTACTGGAAGCCAGAGACATATCCAAATCCTTTTCCGGCGTAAAGGTTTTGGAAGGTGCAGAACTTCTGATTGCTCCGGGCGAGGTACACGCACTGATGGGAGAGAATGGTGCGGGGAAATCGACGCTGATGAAGATTATCATGGGCGTCTACACCAAAGATGGCGGACAGGTACGCTTTGAGGGACAGGATGTGAATTTTGTATCTGCCAAAGATGCCTTGACTGCCGGGATCTCGATGATTCATCAGGAGCTCAGCCCCATACCGGAGATGACCGTTGCGGAAAATATCTACCTGGGAAGAGAAGACAAGAAGGTAGCGGGACTCCCCTTTGTGGATAAGAAGAAGATGAACGCCAGGACACAGGAGCTGCTGGAAGAATACGATCTGGCCGATTATATTCATCCGGAGATGAAGATGAAGCGGCTGAATATCGCGCAGGTACAGATGGTGGAGATCATCAAGGCGATATCCTATAATTCGAAAGTCATCATCATGGACGAGCCGACATCCTCTCTGTCAGAAAGGGAATCACAGACGCTGTTCAAGATGATTGATCTTCTGAAGAAGGAAAACAAAGCGATCATTTACATCTCACATCGTATGGAAGAGGTTTTTGAGCTGGCCGACAGAGTTTCCGTATTGCGGGATGGCAAATTCATCGGTTGTGTCCGGGTTGGGGAGACTTCCCGGGAAGCACTGGTCAACATGATGGTCGGACGTGAGCTGGAGGGTGGCTATCCTCCCAATACCGCCGAGAAGGGTGAGGTCGTCCTGGAGCTGAAGGATTTCAACAGCAAGGGCGTGTTTGAAAACATCAATCTGAAGGTGCACGCGGGAGAGATCCTGGGCATGGCGGGACTGGTAGGAGCCGGCAGAAGTGAGATCATGAGAGCCCTTGTGGGATATGATCCGCTGGATTCAGGTGAGATCATCCTGGAGGGAGAGAAGATCACAATCCATAATCAGAAGGATGCGGTCCGCCATCATATTATCATTGCGTCGGAGGACAGAAAAGCACTCGGTCTGGTGCTCGACCGGAATATCAGAGAGAACATAGCGCTCCAGAATTTTGCTGAGCTGAGCAATGCGGGATTCATCAACAAGCCGCTTGAGAAGAAAGAATGCAGGGAATATGCCGATCAGATGACAGTTAAGATGAACGGGATAGAAGATATCGTCGGCGGCCTTTCCGGCGGCAACCAGCAGAAGGTTGTCCTTGCAAAATGTATGCTTTCGCATCCCAAGGTCCTGATTCTGGATGAACCAACGAGAGGTATTGACGTTGGCGCGAAGGCGATGATCTACAATCTGATGCTCGACATGGCGAAGCAGGGGATTGCGATCATCATGATCTCCTCTGAAATGCCGGAGCTCATTGGCATGAGCGATCGTATCATCGTCATGTCCGGTGGCAAGATCACAGGTGAAGTAGAGGGCGACGAGGCGAAGGATCAGGAGAAAATCTTAAAATTAGCACTGGGAGGGCTTTAAAAAATGGAAAAGAAAAACATTGCGTCAATGATCAGAAGTTTTGCGCTTGTATTCATCATCATCGCGATCTGCATCGTTATGACGATCGTATCGCCGGTCTTCATGACATCGAGAAACATTATCAACATCATCCGGCAGATCTCCATCAACGGAATCATCGCAGTTGGCATGACCTTCGTCATTCTGCTGGGATGCATTGACCTTTCAGTGGGCTCGATTGTAGCTATCACGAGCGTTATCTGCGGCTTCATGCTCCAGGCTGGATACCACTGGCTTGTCGCCTGCATCGTTGCGCTGATCGTTTCGATCATATTCGGCTGCTTCAATGGCTTCCTGATTGCCTATGTAAACTTCCAGCCGTTCATCGCGACACTGGCGACGGTCACCATGGGAAGCGGTATCGCGCTCGCGTTCTCGGACGGCAAGCCGTACACGATCTCGGATCCGGCCTTCCTTGCGATCGGCCAGGGCTATGTCGGTGCGATTCTGATTCCGATCATTCTGCTGGTCATCGTGGTGGCTGTCGGACTGGTCATTCTGAATATGACGACTTTCGGACGTTACGTGTTCGCAATCGGTGGTAATGAGAACGCTGCAAAATTATCCGGTATCCGGACGAAGAGAGTGAAGCTTGCGGTCTATGTGATTTCCGCTATCTGCGCATCGATCGTCGGCATGATCCTTTCCGCCCGTATCAGTTCCGGTCAGCCGACTGCCGGTGATGGATATGAGCTGGACGCGATCGCGGCTACCGCAATCGGCGGCACGAGTATGAACGGCGGCATCGGTTCCCTGACAGGTACGATCTTCGGTTTCATCCTGCTGGGTCTGCTGACCAACTCCATGAACCTGCTGAACATCAATTCCTTCTATCAGCAGATTGCCAAGGGCATCCTGATTATCATTGCCGTATTCATTGACATGACGTCCAAGGGAAAGAGCAGATAATGGTTTAAGCATCTGCGGATGTTTAGATAAAAAAAAGAAAGAGCGAGGTAAAAGAAATGAAAAAGAAGTTACTGGCAGCATTGTTGGCAGGAGTCATGGTGATCTCCACCGCACTGGTAGGATGTGGCAGTTCTAGCTCCACTTCCAGCAGCAGTGACACGACCGAGGCAGAGGAAGCCGGGGACACAGAGGAAGCGTCTGAGGAGACGACGACAGCAAGCGGCGACATCACGATTGGATTTTCCTCCAAGATGAACTCCGACACCTTCGTAAAGGCGATCGCGGACGCTGCGGAAGCGGCAGCAGATGAAGCAGGCGTGAAGCTGATCATGGCTGACGCGGAAGGCGATGTGAACAAGCAGATCAGCGACTGCGAGACTCTGATCGCGCAGCAGGTTGATGCACTGATCGTTATCCCGCAGGATGTGGAGGGCAGCGCGCCGGTCGTCTCCATGGCGAACGAGGCAGGCATCCCGATCATCGTCTGCAACGGTGATATCGCTGATACGAACTACACTGCGTTCGTAGGCTGCACCGACCAGGAATCCGGTGAGATCCTCGGCACCTGGTTTAACGAGAACCTTGAGCACGGCTCCAAGATCTGCATCGTGGAAGGCCCGATGGGACAGTCCGGACAGGTTGGACGTTATGCCGGTTTCGAAGCGGTAGGCATGCTTGACAACTTTGAGGTGCTTTCTACGCAGACCGCAAACTGGAAGCGTGACGAGGCGATGTCCCTTGCTGAGGACTGGCTGACGACCTACGGCGACGAGCTGAAGGGTATCGTATGCGAGAACGACGATATGGCTCTTGGCGTACTCTCCGCATGCAAGGCGGCCGGCAGAACCGATATCCTGATCGGCGGTGTTGACGGACTTGAGGATGCTGTACAGGCGGTTAAGAACGGTGAGCAGGGCGTATCCGTACTTCAGGACTCGCAGGGACAGGGCGCAGGCGCGATCGAAGTCGCACTGCAGATCATCAACGGCGAGGATTATGAAGTTGATACCCGTATCCCCTTCAGAGCGATCACGGCTGAGAACGTAGACGCTTACCTGGAGGGCGGCGTAGAGGCGATTTCCGAGTAATCGAACCGTAACTTACGCAAACAGAGTAAAATAGGACAAAGCACCATCATCTGGACATCATAGTGTGAACTTTTGATGGTGCTTTGTCTACGTTAGGGGACTGTTTGGAAAGGAGAAGACATGCTGAGGAACATTCCAAAGATATTGCCGCCGGATCTGGTGAAATATATGATGGAGATGGGGCATTCCGATTTTATGGTTATCGCGGACGCCGGATTCCCGGGAACCGCTCACGCGAAGCGGATTGTCCGGATGGACAGCGTCGAGATTCCGCAGTTGCTTGAGGCGATTCTGCAGCTCTTCCCGCTGGATTACTTCGTGCCCGACCTGGTCAGACTGATGCAGAAACTGGATCACGAGCCGGAGGTCACGATCTGGGATACTTATAGAGAACTGCTCGGGAAATATGATAAGGATAACGCTTTTCATGATTTTGCGTACCTGGACCGGCTGGCATTTTATGAGCATGCGGAAGATGCGTATGTGATCGTGCAGACCGGCGATACGTCGCGTTATGGAAACATTATCATCCAGAAGGGCGTGTGTGTATAAAGCGTCCGGGGTAACAAAAACTTGTTGACAGTCAGGAGGGATTATACAATGACAGAAAAGGAATTGACGATCAAGGCGAGCGAGGACCTGGATAAAAAGCTTGCGGAAGCGAAAAAGACAGGCAACCTCGTGGTGAAGGATGCGTCGGAGGATCCGGCGCTGGTGCGTGAAACTTTTGAAAAAGGCCAGGGCATCCTGCGTCTGTTCCCGGCTTTTGTGCCGAGACGTTTTAATAAGGCCGGACGCAGACTGAGACTGCATTCGGATGACTATTTCGCTTTTGGTATGGAGAGAGGCTCCATCATAGAGAGATGGTTCTCGGCAACGATCGCGGCAAACAACGGACCGACCGCAAAGGCGGACGAGGGAATGTCCTATGTATGTGTTGACTATAATACGGATCAGAAATTTTCCCTGCGTACGGCGGTAAAAGTGCTGGGCGCTGAGCTGGTTGGCGAGGAGCTGATGGAGAAATACAACGGCTGGCCAATGTATTCGAAATTCTTTGACAACGAAGCGCCGCTTTTCCATCACCTGCATCTGACCTTTGAGGATGCCGCGCGTGTGGGCAAGCTCGGCAAGCCGGAGTGCTACTACTTCCCCAAGCAGCTGAACAACTGGTTTGGAGAGGCCGACTATACCTATTTTGGTTTTGATCCGGATGTAGATCCGGAGGAGATAAAGGAAAGACTTCGTCATTTTGATGACGACGATACCCGGATTACCGATCTGTCCCGCGCATATCGGATCGAGCTGGGCACAGGCTGGTACACGCCCGCAGGCGTGATCCATGCGCCGGCGTCTGTCCTGACCTATGAGCCGCAGTGGAACAGCGATGTAAACTCCGTATATGAAAATATTGTATCCGGCGAGGTATATCCGCATGAAATGCTCAACGAGGAGTGCCCGCCTGAGGATAACGATGTCGACGCGGTATTTAATCTCCTTGACTGGGAGAAAAACGTTGATCCGCATTATCGCAAGCATTATTTCCGCCGTCCGGTTGTGGAGACGGAGAATGAAGCTTATACGCAGAAATATGTGGTATATGCGAATCCTTACATCGCGGCAAAGGAGCTGACGGTGAATCCGGGACAGACCGCAGTGATCAAGGATGGCGCGGCTTACGGCTGCATTACGATCCAGGGACATGGCAAACTCGGCGTTTATGACTGCGAGGCTGCTACGCTGATCCACTTTGGACAGCAGAGCACGGATGAGTTCTTTGTATCCGAGAAGGCGGCTACGGAAGGCGTGACGATCACCAACTTAAGCCAGGTGGAGCCGCTCGTGATGCTGAAGCATTTCGGACCAAACTGCCCGGGTGTTCCCGCAGAACCTAACAACTAATATTTCATCAGGCCGGAAATGGGTGGAATTGTACCAAGCTGCGGAAAGGAGCAGAAAAGAATGAAGTATTTGATGGGGATTGATAATGGAGGTACGTTTTCAAAAGCGGCCATATTCGATGAAAATGGGGATCAGATTTCTGTTGCCAGTCTGCCGATGGTTACAATTACACCCAAGCCCGGCTATACAGAGAAGGATATGGACGAGCTGTGGCGGGTGAACGCGCAGGCCTGCAGGGAGGCGATTGAAAAAAGCGGGATCGACCCGAAGGATATCGCCGGCGTATCTTTCTCCGGACATGGCAAGGGTCTTTACATGGTTGGCGCTGACGGAAAGCCTTCCTATAATGGCATCGTATCGACGGACACAAGAGCCTGGGCACAGGTGAAGAAATGGTATGGGGACGGCACGAACAAAAGAGTATACGAAAAGACCTTCCAGGAGATCCTGGCCGTGCAGCCGGTCGCGCTGCTCGCCTGGTTTAAGGAAAATGAGCCTGAGGTGCTCTCCCGCACGAAGTATATTTTCGCGGTGAAGGATTATATCCGTTACATGCTGACAGGCGAGGCTTACAGCGAATATACGGACTGCTCGGGCTCCAATCTGGTGAACCTGACTACCGGGCAGCATGACAGGGAACTGATGGCGCTGTTTGGCCTGGAGGACTGCTTTGACAAGCTTCCGCCGCTTCGGCATTCGGCTGATATCTGCGGATACGTGACGAAGGAAGCGAGTGAGCTGACACTCATTCCTGAGGGTACGCCGGCGGCTGCGGGTATGTTTGATGTGAATGCCTGCGGTATTGCCTCCGGTTTGTGTGATGAGAAGCAGATGTGCATGATCGCAGGTACGTGGAGCATCAATGAGTTTATCAAGAAGGAGCTGGTGACCAACGGTACGGTGGATCTGAATTCTTTCTTCTGCATCC
>JAJPZP010000128.1:0-3301 GCA_021204285.1 Lachnospiraceae bacterium
TATTATGGGAGAAATGCCTGCGGACGAGGGACAGGCTGCCCTCACGCGGGGCTGCAGCATTGGTTACCTTGCGCAGTACCAGGAGATGGAGAGCAACAGCACGATCTTTGACGAACTTCTGACAGTCAAGCAGGATGTTCTGGAGTTAGAAAAACACATGCGGGACGCTGAAATCTCCATGAAGCACGCGAAGGATGAAGATCTGCAGACACTGATGGAACGCTATGCGGAGCTGAGTCGCGAATTTGAGCAGAAGAACGGCTACGCCTGGAAAAGCGAGATCACCGGCGTACTGAAAGGCCTGGGCTTTGACGAGGAGGATTTTGGAAAGCATGTGTCTACCCTTTCCGGCGGCCAGAAGACCCGCGTCGCGCTCGGCAAGCTTCTTCTCACCCGTCCGGATCTTATCCTGCTGGACGAGCCGACAAACCATCTTGACATGGGTTCGATCACCTGGCTCGAAACTTTTCTGATGAACTACCCCGGCGCGGTGCTGATCGTCTCTCACGACCGCTATTTTCTGAACCGCGTCGTCACGAAGATCATCGAGATCGACCAGGGCGAAGTTACGGTCTTTTCCGGCAACTACACGCAATATGCGCAGAAGAAGGCACAGATCCGGGAGGCACGCATGCACGCCTGGCTGAACCAGCAACGTGAGATCCGGCATCAGGAGGAGGTCATCACAAAGCTGAAATCTTTCAACCGCGAGAAGTCCATCCGGCGCGCCGAGAGCCGTGAAAAAATGCTGGACAAGATGGAAGTACTCGATCGCCCCTCCGAGACGAAAGCCGATATGCGCATCCGCCTCGAGCCACGCATCACGAGCGGCAACGACGTGCTGACCGTGCTCAATCTTGCGAAAGCCTTCCCCACGCAGACGCTTTTCTCTGACCTGAATTTTGAGATCAAACGCGGCGAGCGCGTCGCTCTGATCGGCGCGAACGGGTCGGGCATGACATCGATTCTGAAGATCTTAAACGGCGTGATTCCCGCTGACGCCGGCGAGGTGCATCTCGGCTCCCGCGTGCAGATCGGTTACTATGATCAGGAACACCATGTTCTTCATATGGAAAAGACGCTCTTTGAGGAGATGTCCGATGCCTATCCGACGCTGAACAATACGAAGATCCGTAATGTGCTGGCTGCCTTCCTCTTTACGGGCGATGACGTGTTCAAGCGTATCAGCGCCTTAAGCGGCGGCGAGCGGGGCCGCGTCTCCCTCGCGAAGCTGATGCTCTCCGAGGCGAATTTTCTGATCCTCGATGAGCCGACCAACCACCTCGACATTGTGTCGAAGGAAGTCCTCGAGGACGCACTGAACCATTACACCGGCACTGTGCTTTTCGTCTCGCATGACCGCTATTTCATTAACGCGGTCGCCACGCGGGTGCTGGATCTGAGCGAACAGACGCTGACCGAATATCTCGGGAATTATGATTATTATCTGGAAAAAAAGGAAAACATGACAAATTTCACCGGCGCCTCCGTAAAATCCGGTGAATCCGCCCCTGAGCTCTCCGAAAGCAACGTAAAGCTCGACTGGAAACAGCAGAAAGAGGAACAGGCGCGGCTGCGCAAGATACAAAATGATCTGAAACGGGTAGAGCGCCGCATTGAGGAACTGGAAGGGCGCGACGGAGAGATGGATGATCTTCTCACGCACGAAGAAATTTGCACCGATGTTGCAAAAGTGACGGAGCTCTCCGCAGAAAAAGAAGCCGTCCGGCAGGAGCTGGACAGCCTCTATGAAGAATGGGAATCGCTGTCGGAACTGGCAGATCTCTCCTCTTCCGGTTCCAGCAGCCGATAAGTCAGCAGAAGATACAGGAGCTGGTTTGGATCGTCAAGATCGATCTGAATCAGCTCTTTAATATGTGCCATCCGGTACAGGAAAGTACTGCGGTGGATAAAGAGCGTCTTTGCCGCCTGCACCGCGTTCATCTGGCAGGAAATATAGGTGCGCAGCGTCTCGTAATAATCGGTTTTATGCTCCCTGTCATATTCCCGCAGTGTCAGCACCGTGCGGCTGCAGACAACCTCCGGCTCAAGCAGTTCGGTGCACTTCCCCATCAGATAATCCAAGGCAATATCCTCGAAACGGTTCACCCAGCGCAGCGGGTAGCGCTTCATTCCCTCTTCCAGCGCAATACGGGACTGCAGATAATACTGCTTCATTGCGCCAAGTCCGGTAAATGCATAGCTGATTCCGGCCTTCAGATAACTATCCTTCAGGAAACCGGTTACCGCATGAAGCGCCTCATCAAGCGTGGTTCCACCCAACGACAGATTTACACAGACCACAATCCGCTCATCCATGAAAAACGCGCAGCTTCCTTTTATCAGACCTTCAATCCGATTACAGAGGAAACGAATCACCGTCAGATTCTGTCTGTCTATCGTCGATACATGAATGTTCATGCAGAAATAGCAGTGGCCCTCCTCCCAGTGAAAGCTCTGAAAACGTGCACACAGAGAAGATTTTTCAATCTTATCGTCCGTCAGGACATTAGACAACAGACGATCAAGTGTATAACTCACATCCGGCTGCACCACTGTAAAGCGCTCCACCATCTGCTCAATATATTTGGAAAGATGCAACAGCAGATATTCGTCGGAAGTCTTCAGTCTGCGCGAAATCTCCAGTAAGATAACCCGATAGGCATTCCGGTTTTTATCGTAGATTTCCACAAACAGGCTGTTTCTTTTGCTTTCCGGATCCTGACAGCGCTGCACCGGCCAGAAAGAGCCATCGGAGACCTCTTCCGGAACCCGGCTGTTCTGCAGCATATTCTGCAGCTCCGCCACAGAGTCCATCAGAGAGCTGTGGTCTACCACAAAACCCTCCTTTGTGGTGACCATGATCGGATTATGAAAAATCCGGTAAGAAGCGTCGAGCAACGTCTTCATCGTGTTCTCGGAGAGCGCCATACTCTGCATCCGCTCATCCCAGGCATCATAGGTATCGAAAGCACGCTGCACCGTGTTAAACAGCACCTCCGGATCACAGTCTTCCCTGAAAAATATGACACCCGGCGGCGGCTCCAGCTCCTTCCGACCGGCTTCCTCCACTACAAGCAGCAGATTGTCGCCATGCGACTCCAGAATTTCCTCCGTCAAATCGCTCTCATGAGCAATATACACTTTATTTTTCCGAAGACTCGCCCCGCCCTGATAAAAAAGAGGCCGTTTGAGATTCATCTCATCGGATAGTTCCCCCGCAAGGCAATCCGGGTAATTCTGGCGGACACGGTCCGCCAGAATCTGCATACTGATACGCATAGATTAAGCAAACTTTCTC
>JAJPZP010000128.1:3311-5951 GCA_021204285.1 Lachnospiraceae bacterium
GTCGTCACACTGCCAACACCGCCCGGCACCGGCGTGATCGCGTCAACAATCGGCTCCACCGCCGCATAGTCTACATCACTGCAGAGCTTGCCCTCCGCATTCACATTGATGCCGACATCAATCACAATCTGTCCCGGGGAAACATACTCCGCTCCCACGACACCCGCGCGGCCGGCAGCCACGATCAGAATCTCCGCCTCCCGCGTTACGGACGGCATATCGATTGTCCTCGTGTGGCAGGTCGTGACCGTTGCATTCTTCTTAATCAGCATCTGCGCAGCCGGCTTGCCGACGACCAGTGAACGGCCGATGACAACGGCCTTCTTGCCCGTGCAGTCGACGCCGTAATGATCAAGGATCTCCATGCAGGCCTGCGGCGTGCAGGGCGGGAAACCCACCTGCTTGCCCGTGAAGACGCCGCCGAGGGAGGCGTCCGTCTGGCAGTCCACATCCTTATCCGGGCAGAGTGCGTTTTCCACCACTGCCTGGTCGATGTGCTTCGGCAGCGGACGGAACATCAGCACACCATGGATGCCATCGTCCTTGTTCACCTCATCGATCACCTTCAGGAGCTCTTCCTGGCTGACATCAGCCGGAAGCAGATATTTCTTATACTCAACGCCCAGAGTCTCGCAGCGCTTTGTCGCGCCTCTCTCATAGGAAAGGTCGTCCGGTCTCTCACCCACGCGGATGATACCGAGCGTCGGATTCACGCCCTTTTCCTTCAGGGCAGCCACATCCGCCTTGATCCGCTCATTGAGAGCTGCCGTCACTTCTTTTCCCAGTAATTGCTTCGCCATCTTATCTTCGCTCCTCCTATCTCAGTCTCGCGTTCACAGCGGCAAAAATCTCATCTGCTTTTTTACTGTAGTCCGCGATCATTTTATCCGCTTTCTCATTGAGCGACGCCGCGTATTCCTTATCCGCCATCGACTTCGTATTAATATAGACATTGAGGGATGCCCCCAGAAGCGCCGCCTTGCAGAACGTCACGCCGACGCCCGCATCGGAAATCGCCAGCGCCGATCCCTTCGCCGCGAACTCCTCAATCACATCGATCGCTTCGCAGCACTTCTCCATAATCTCCATCGGCACCGCGCAGGCGTCCTTCAATACGATCGCCATCACGCGCGCCTTCTCGGCCTTCTCTTCCTCGGTCTCGCGCGGCATGCCATAAGCCTTCGCAAGCGGCTCGAAAGCCTGGGCGTCAGCCTCCACCAGGCGCAGGAAATCCGCCTGCAGCGCAGTCGCTTTCTCCTTGAGTGCGATGATATCGGCCTCCACGTCCGCGTATTTCTTCTTTCCAACGGTCAGGCTACCGACCATGTTGCCGAGCGCCATGCCAATCGCACCGACGAGCGCCGACGCACCGCCGCCGCCCGGTACCGGCGCCTTTGACGCCAGCACATCTACGAACTCCTCACAGGTATTTGTCGTAAATCCCATATCTTCCTCCATATGCATGGATGATGGCAGGGAGCTTTTTCGCCCCCTGCCCGCATCCTGTTATCACACTGCGTTTTTTCTTAGAAAAGTCCGGTGATCTTTCCGTTCTCGTCGACGTCGATCTTCTCGGCTGCCGGCACCTTCGGCAGACCCGGCATCGTCATAATCTCGCCGGTCAGCGCCACGATGAAGCCCGCTCCCGCGGAAACCTTCAGATTACGCACCGTAACCTCGAAATCAGTCGGAGCGCCAAGCTTCTTCTCATCATCGGTCAGGCTGTACTGCGTCTTCGCCACGCAGATCGGGCAATTGCCAAATCCAAGATCCTCGAGCTGCTTTGCCTGCTTCTTCGCGTTCGCGGTCAGAACCACGCCCTTGCCGCCGTAAATCTTCTTGACGATCTGGTCGAGTTTCTCCTCGATGCTGCCCTCGAGCTCATAGGAGAAGGAGAAGTTATCATTCGGCTGCTCGCAGAGACGTACAACTTCCTCGGCCAGCGTGACACCACCCTCGCCGCCTTTCGCCCATACCTGGGACAGGACGACGTTGACGCCGAGCTCCTTACACTTCCTCTCGACAAGGTCAATCTCCGCCTGCGTGTCGGTCGGGAACTCGTTGATCGCGACCACGCAAGGAAGCTTGTAGACGTTCGTGATGTTGCTCACATGCTTCAGAAGATTCGGAAGACCCTTCTCCAACGCCTCGAGGTTCTCGCCGTTCAGCTCTGCCTTCGGCACGCCGCCGTTGTACTTCAGGGCACGAACCGTCGCCACGATGACAACCGCATTCGGCTTGAGTCCGGCCATGCGGCACTTGATGTCGAGGAACTTCTCAGCGCCGAGGTCAGCGCCGAAGCCTGCCTCCGTCACGGTGTAGTCCGCCAGCTTCAGGCACATCTTGGTCGCGGTCATGGAGTTGCAGCCGTGAGCAATGTTCGCGAAAGGTCCGCCGTGTACGATCGCCGGGGTTCCCTCGAGCGTCTGTACCAGGTTCGGCTTCAGAGCATCCTTCAGAAGAGCTGCCATTGCGCCCTGCGCGTTCAGATCGCCAGCGGTAACCGGCTTCTGCTCTGAGGGCTTTCCATATGTATAGCCAACGATGATTCTGGAAAGTCTCTCCTTCAGGTCGTTGATATCACTCGCCAGGCAGAGCACCGCCATAATCTCAGACGCCACGGTGATATCATAGCCATCC
>JAJPZP010000214.1 GCA_021204285.1 Lachnospiraceae bacterium
CCTCCACACCCTCCGCCGTAAGCGTCTCGCGCAGCCCCTTCACAAAGGCAAGCGCCTTCGCGCCGTCGCCGTGGACGCAGATGGAATCCGCTTTGATCGGGATATCCTTTCCGGTGATCGCCGTGACCTTCTGCTCCTTGACCATGCGCACGATGCGGCGGACCGCTTCGTCCTCGTCGGTGATCATCGCGCCGGGCTTCCGGCGGTTCACGAGCGTGCCATCCTCCTCGTAGGCATGGTCGGAGAAGACCTCCTGCGCGGTGCGCAGACCCATGTCCATGGCCGCGCGCGCCAGCTCGCCGCCCGAGAGCGCAAGCACGATGAGATTGCTGTCAAATTCTTTGATACCCTCGCAGATCGCCTGCGCGAGCGCGTAGTCCTTTGCCGCCATGTTGTAGAGCGCACCGTGCGGCTTCACATGCTGCATCTTCAGACCCTTCGTCCTGCAGAACGCATCGAGCGCGCCCAGCTGATACAGCACGTAATTCTTTCCCTCCTCAGGGCTGACCGCCATCTCCCGGCGGCCGAAGCCCATCAGATCCGGGAATCCCGGGTGCGCGCCGATCCCGATACCGGCCTGCCCGGCCAGGTCGAGCGTCCGGCTCATCACCATTGGATCGGAGGCATGGTAACCACAGGCTACGTTGACGGAGGTCGCGAGCGGAATGATCTCCGCGTCCGATCCGATCTTATAATTTCCAAAGCTTTCGCCCAGATCACTGTTCAAATCTACCCGAAACAATTTCTTATCCCCTTTCTGAAAATCATTGCTTTTTTCCGAACGAACCCTTCTGCATAATACGCTCGATAAAGCCCGTATCCGCGCGACCCTCGCAGAAGACCGGATGCCGCATCATCTGATACTGGAAATCAAGATTCGTCTTGACCCCGATGATCAGCATCTCCTCCAGCGCCGCACGCATCTTCATGATCGCAGCCTCGCGATTCGGCGCATGCACAATCACCTTCGCGATCATGGAATCATATTCCGAGGGAATCTGATAGCCACTGTAGAGCGCAGTATCCACACGGACGCCGTTGCCGCCCGGCAGATGCATGTGCTCGACCAGACCGGGGCAGGGCATGAAATTCATCTCCGGAATCTCCGCGTTGATACGACACTCGATTGCATGGCCGCGGGGCTGGATCTCCTCCTGAGTGAAGCTTAAGGGCTGGCCCATCGCCACGCGAATCTGCTCGATGATGAGATCGGTACCCGTCACCATCTCGGTCACACCATGCTCCACCTGAATACGGGTGTTCATCTCCATGAAGAAGAACTCCCCCGTTGGCGCGACGATGAACTCAATCGTCCCCGCGTTCGTGTAGCCGACGGTCTTCGCTGCCAGCACTGCATACTCGTTCATCTTATCCCGCGTCTCCTGCGTGATCGCCGGTGACGGGGACTCCTCGATCAGCTTCTGATGATTTCGCTGCACGGAGCAATCGCGCTCTCCAAGCGCCACCACATGTCCAAGCTGGTCAGCCATGATCTGAATCTCCACATGACGCGGATTTTCCACAAAGCGCTCGATGTACATTGTGTCGTCGCCAAAGGCGTTCGCGGATTCCCTCTGCGCCATGTTGAACTGGAACTCAAACTCGTCGTCCGAGGCCGCCACGCGCATCCCCTTGCCGCCGCCGCCCGAGGAAGCCTTGATCATCACGGGATAGCCGATCTCCTCGGCCTTCTTCCGCGCCTCCGCCGCGTCGTAGACGGGCTCTCTCGTCCCCGGTACGACCGGCACACCGGCGTCCATCATCGTCTTTCTGGCCTGAGACTTATTGCCCATGCGATCGATGACGTCCGCCTCCGGTCCGATGAAAGTGATCCCGTTTTCCGCACATTTACGGGCAAATTCGCTGTTTTCCGAAAGGAAACCGAAGCCCGGATGGATCGCGTCAGCGCCCATGTTCAGCGCCGCTGTGATGATACGATCCATGTTGAGGTAACTATTTTTTGAAGGCCCCTCGCCGATGCAGATGCGCTGATCTGCGAGCTGGACATGGAGGCTCTTTGCGTCCTCCTTTGAATAGACGGCCACACTGCGGATTCCCATATCTCTGCAGGCGCGGATGATCCGCACCGCGATCTCACCGCGGTTGGCGATCAGTATTTTACGGAATTCCATAGAGGACCTCCTTTACAGACGCTTCACGCGGAACAGGGGCTGGCCGTATTCTACCTTCTGCTCATTGCTGACCAGAACCGCCTCGATCTGGCAGTCGTACTCGCACTGGATCTCATTCATCAGCTTCATCGCCTCCAGAATGCAGACGGTCGCGCCGTTCTTCACCTGGTCTCCCACCTTCACAAACGCGGGCGCGTCCGGGGCCGGCGCAGAGTAAAAGGTGCCGACGATCGGGGAGGTGATGAACAGCGGTTCTTCCTCCTCTTTCTTCGCCTCCGGAGCCGCCGCAGGAGCTGCTCCCGCCATGCCCTCCATCGGCATCGCGCCGCTCATCGGCTGCATCATCGGCACCGGATAAGGCATCGGCATCGGAGCGGGTCCGCCCGGATGCGGTCCCTTCGGATGATCGAGCTTGCTCATCGTGATCTTTACGTCGCCCTCCTCGTAGGTGAACTCGCTCAGCGACGATTCTTCTATGATTTTTACCAGGCCTTCAATTTTCTCGAGATTCATATGTTTTATTCTCCTTCATCTCATTTATACTTCCCACGAGTCACTCAAACAGCTTCGCCAGCCGTTTGGCGGGCAGCCTGCACTCCAGCACTTCCTTGCATGGCTTGTGAATTACCTTCCGCATCTCGTCCAGCTCCCGCAGCTCCTCCATATAGAGCTTCTGCGCCTCCTCGACCGTGATCGCACGGAAGCGGATCTTGTGGTCGGTCTTGCGCTGCACGAGCTTTGGAATATCTACGCTCGCCACCGTAGCGATCTTGGCGTAACCACCGGTCGTCTGCCGGTCTGCCAGCAGAATGATCGGCTTGCCGTGTGAGGGTACCTGCACCGAGCCGAAGGAAATGCCGTCCGAAATAATATCTGAGGTCTCCTTCGGTGCGATAAACGGCCCGTCGAGGCGACAACCCATACGATCAAAGTCACTGGTCACTGTGTACTCACTATTTAAAAAGGTCTCGATACCCTGCTTGCTGAAGCGATCGTCCTGCGGTCCCATCACGACGCGCAGCTCCGCTTCATTCTGGTCGAACTCATGGAGATCCAGATTTCTCGAGAGGAAGAATGGCAGATACTGGCATTTCTTCCGGAAATGGATATAATCTCCGGCCTCGAGCTTTCTGCCCTTGAATCCGCCCTGACGGCTCTTCAGATTCGTACAGCGGCTGCCCATCACGACCGGCACGTCGAGGTAGCTGCCGAAAGCCAGATACCCCCGGCTGCCTGTCCGGGCACTGCCGAATTTCAGGATATCTCCCTTTTTCATATAGAGCGCCTTGTACATCTCCACCGGCTCCCCATTTACAGTCGGCTGGAAATCTCCGCCCGTGATCGCGACAATCGAGATCGAAGTAAATTCCACCGTCGGTCCGATCAGCGTGAATTCCAGCACCGCCTCATTCTCCGGATTGTCGAGCAGGAGGTTGGCAATTTTGAACGAACGCACATCCATGACACCCGCGACGCTAAAGCCCTGGCTCTGATAGCCAGCGCGCCCCAGATCCTGCACGGTGGTCAGCATGCCGCCTTTCAGTATGCGAATTCCCATGCTACAACTCCCCTTCCCGGATCACGCACTCGTATTCATTCTTGTCCACGAGCTCCTTGATCCTGTCAAATTCCTCCCGGTCGATCGGGACGAAACGGATATAGTCCCCTGCCTCCAGGAGAATCGGCGTCTCACGGTCCGGATCATAAGTCTTCACCGGAGTCAGGCCCATGAGCTGCCAGCCGCCCGGGGAGTCGAGAGGGTAGATTCCGGTCTGAGAACCGCCGATCCCGACGCTGCCCGCCGGAATCTTCACACGCGGATTCGCGAGCCGCGGTGTGTGAATGCGCTCATCCAGACCTCCCAGATAGCAGAAGCCGGGAAGAAAACCCAGCATGTAGATAAGATAATCGCTAGAAGAATGGATTTTAATCACTTCCTCCACGCTTAATCCCGCATTCGCGGCAATATTCTCGATGTCCGGCCCAAAGTCCCCGCCATAACAGACCGGGATCTCGAATACCTTTTTCTTCTGCGCCGAGGCCTTCACATCCATTTTCACCAGCTCGGCCATGCGGCTCTGTATCCGATCATAAGTGATAATCCGCGGATCATAGTTGATCAGAAGCGAACAGAACGCGGGAATCATATCTACAATACCTTCGATCTGCTGCGCCCGGATCAGCTGCACCGTCGAGGTGATCTTCCGGTTAATCTCCGGGTTGATCTCGTTGCCGAACTCGATCAGGATGGAGGAATCTCCTGCCGCCACAATTTTTATATTCTGCATTTTGTCCTCCTACGCACAGGGAGGGTGCTGTTCACACCCTCCCCACACTCACACATGTCATGAAACTTAGAACAGGCCCGCAATCTTGCTGACGAAAGTGGTGATTCCGAGATAACCGGAGATCACGACCACGATCAGACCCAGCACCCACAGGACGTTCGAATAGCTGAAGCTGTCGCCGACGATCTTCTTGCTCTTCGCTGCGATCAGGCAGATCAGCAACGTGATCGGAAGAATCAGGCCGTTGAATGCACCCGCGAACACCAGCAGCACCGCCGGCGTCGTGCCGACCAGAAGCATGATGATGGTGGAGACGACGATGAAGCCGATCACCCACTGATTCTCATACTTGTCAATGCTCTTATTGAAAGTCTTCAGGAAGGAGACCGATGTATAAGCCGCACCGATGATGGAAGTGACAGCCGCACAGGAGAGCACCAGGCCCGCGAAGCGATAGCCGATCTGGCCTGCGCCCAGCAGGAACGCGTCTGCGACCGGGTTGCTGGAATCCAGCGTGACACCGGCGTTTTTCGCGATAACGCCCAGGATAGCCAGGAACAGCAGCACACGGACAACCGCAGCCACGATAATACCAGTAACGGAACTCTTCTGGATTTCTCCCTTATTCTCTTCGCCGGTGACGCCCGCATCAATCAGTCGATGCGCACCCGCGAAGGTGATGTAACCGCCGCCCGTGCCGCCTAAGATCGTCAGGATCGGGTCAAAGGTCGCGGTGAGACCGGACGAAGGCATAAAGGTATTCTTCAGAGCCTCTCTGACCGGGGGCTGCACGACGAAAATGATCACCAGGATCACGACGATCATGATGCCGCCGAGCACTTTTGTCAGCGTGTCCATGGCCGCCTTCGCATTTTTCAGGCAGAAGACCAGGATCGCGATCGCCGCCGCCACAACGTAACCGGCCTTCAGGGGAAGGCCAAACAGCGTATTCAGTCCGAGGCCGCCGCCACCGACATTTCCGATATTAAATACGAGACCGCCAAGCACGATCATGAACGATACAAAGTAGCCGAGGCCGGGAAGCAGCTTATTCGCGATATCCTGTCCTCTGTAGCCCGTGCTGCACAGCACCTTCCAGATATTCAGCTGCGCGATCGCCGACAGGATAACCGCCACCAGTACGACAAAGCCGAAGCTCGCTCCCAGACTGCTCGTAAAGGTCGCCGTCTGCGTCAGGAAGCCCGGTCCGATCGCGGACGTCGCCATCAGGAACGCGGCTCCTAAAATCGCGCCGCCGCCTGCGGCTTTTTTCTTGTTTTCACTCATAGCATTTCCTCCTTATCAACCAATGGATTTCTTCTTTAAAATTCCAATTTATAAAGAAAGAGTATACAAACAGCATATCGTCACGCCTTTGTGTACTCTTTGTCTTTTTTCCCTGAAATTTTAAATTTGATTTCATTATATTGTAAATCGGGATGGGTGTCAATCATTTTTTATACATGTATACATGTGCAC
>JAJPZP010000191.1 GCA_021204285.1 Lachnospiraceae bacterium
TCCACCAGGTCCTGAAACATATGACTTCCAAAGGACAACTCCGGTGCATAGAGGGAATCCTCCTCGTCTGTCTCCACAATCGCACAGAAGTTTGAAATGCCGGAGAATTTGACCGGGATGCCAAGTTCCGGCGACGACGTGCCAATACGTCCCGGAACCATCAGCAGTACCCGTTTCCCGCTGTCCCGGTAACTCAGGTTGATATCAGTCAACAGCGCGGCCACCGTCGCCTTTCTCGCATAAGGATAGGCGTAATAAGCCGCGGCATCAACGAAGACCACCTCGTCGATCACCTTATCCTGCGGCAGCCCCATCGAAGCATCGTGCGTGTGGAACAGTGTGTACTCCCGCGGTACCTCCGGAATCTCTACATGCGACTGTGCAGAGAATGTCTGAAGGGGACGGCACTGCAGAAGGCAGATGACATATTCTTTATTCTTGTTGGAATTTACCGTAAACTCAATATCCACCGGATAGGTATACTCCCGCTGTAACACAGACAGGATCTGCTCCATATCGGACAGGAACTGCTTATCCTGCACATAACCACGGCAGGTACCGAAGCAGACTTCACGCTGAATGCCACGATCATAGAGCCTTCGCTCTACTTCATAATCATGTTCCATCACCAGCGTGTGATACCACTGCGGCGTTACCTCTACTACATCATCGAGCGGAATCTCCACCAGCGCATTTTTTTTCAGGTCAATCACATCCACCCAGCGCTGCGAGAAACGCACCCGCTCGTCCATCGTCGTAAGGTAACTGTGTTCCGGCTGATCGATATGGATAATACGCGGATAGTCCCTGTCTGTCCGATCTACCGCACGTGTACCCAGGCCAAGCACCATACGCAGCATGCCCTTCTGTGGATCCATATTTTTGCTCCAGCCATAAGTGTCATAAGAATAACCTACTCCTGCAGCCGACGGGAACAGATAATCTCCATGGAGCGAACCTGACACACGCTGTACAAGGATCGCCATCTGCTCCTCAACCGTATCGAGTCCTCTGACTGCGCGGTATTCCAGCGCCGACGCATCGACGGTACTCGCGTAGACCGTACGGATCGCCGCCTCCAGCTTCTCAAGGCGTTCCTCATCACTGCCCTGATTCGCGCAAAACACGGACTCGTATTTTCCGGCAAAAGCATTTCCGAAACCGTCCTCCAGGATACTGCTCGAGCGGACGATAATCGGAGCCTGTCCAAAATATTCCAGCATCCTGCGAAGCTCCACGCGGATATTGTCCGGAAAATCGCCCGAAAGTATTCCCTCCGAAAGCTTTTCACCCAGCTCGTAGTAACCCTTTCCTTCTTTCTGGGCAATGTGCAGATCCCAGAGTCCATTAAAAACCAGATAGGTATAGAAGACATGATCTCCAATGAAAAAAGAGTCATGCGGTTCCAGCCGCCAGCGTACATCCGGCAGGCAGTTTTCCACAATGCTGCGTGAGAGCAGCATCCCGCAGGATTTTCCACCGATGCGCCCGCTGCCGATCATCCGGCGCTTGACCTTCAGATAGTCTTCCAGGTTATAGAATTTCTCAAAAAGCCGTGCCACATGCGCGTCCTTCGTCATCATCATACGGCAGAGCTCCGCATGGATCTCCTCCGTATCCATCGCGGCAGACTCACGCTGGCATCTCTGGAAATAGCGCTCCCAGCTGTCAAGGTTCTGATCCTCGCTGCTGAGATACTGTCCTACAACCGCATAGTAACGACTCATGCCAACCGCGTCTTTCAGGGTTTTAAAGATTCCGTCGCTGCGCTTCGCGCGATGCGGCAGAAACATCGTAGCAGAATAACGGTTCCAGACCTTCACCGGATGCAGATACATATTATCCTCATCGGAACAGATATCAAGGAAGAGCTGTGTCGTCTCCTGAATCCGCGCAATCGTCTCATAGGAGTGTCGCCCGCGGATCACCGGGAAGAAGGCCACCGTGTCAAGGCTGAACAGGAAAGGACAGGTGACACGGAAAAAATTTCCCATCATCAGATCAGCTGCCCAGGCGCCCTGCAGCTCTGAAAGACAATCAAATACATAGAATACATCATAGCCTTCCTGTTCAATCAGCCGGTGTACTTTGATTGCGAACTGTTCAAATCCCTCCGCCGGATCCAGACAATACCATACTGCGTCATCTTCCGCCACCAGCGGCTCATGCCCCGCAAAGCGGAAATAGATCAGCCGACGTCCGTCTTCCTTCGCCTGCCGCACATAGGGTTCCACGAAAAAGCGAAATTCTTCAATACTGCTGACCTGCAGCACTACATTATCACCCAGGCGGATATAGTCCAGCGCTTCATCTACGCTGGGAAATCCGGATTTCACCTTCTCAAAGGCTGCCATCGTTCACACTTCCCTTCTTCGCATATTTACCACCACACCTCACGGAAGGAGCCTTCTGTCTGCAGATCCTCTTCTTCCTCATCCATCCGGTCAATCCGTATAAAATGCTGGCGTCCAAGATAACGTATCAGATCACTGATCAGCTCCGGCTCTCCCTGCACTTCCATCTCCACGCTGCCGTCATCACAGTTCCGGACCCAGCCGGTCAGGCCGAGGAACTGCGCCTTATAGGTGGAGTAATAGCGAAAGCCTACTCCCTGCACTCTTCCATAAAAACGGATATGTTTTCTGACGATCATACCCTCACCCCCGGATTTTCTGGGTCAATACAAAATCAGCCCTCTGTTACCAGAGGGCTGAAAAAATCATATAAACAGATTACTCGATGATCGAAGCCACACGGCCCGAACCAACCGTTCTGCCGCCCTCGCGGATAGCAAAGGTAAGACCCTGCTCCATAGCGATCGGGTGGATCAGCTCGATGGTCATCTCGACGTTGTCGCCCGGCATGCACATCTCAGTGCCTTCCGGAAGGTTGCAGACACCGGTCACGTCGGTCGTTCTGAAATAGAACTGCGGACGATAGTTGTTGAAGAACGGCGTATGACGGCCACCCTCATCCTTCGTCAGAACATAAACCTGCGCTGTGAACTTGGTGTGGCAGGTCACGCTGCCCGGCTTCGCGATAACCTGTCCACGAACAATATCCGTTCTCTGGACACCACGAAGCAGAACACCGATGTTGTCACCAGCCTGCGCCTCGTCAAGAAGCTTACGGAACATCTCAATACCGGTAGCAACCGTCTTGCGGGTCTCTTCCTTGACACCAACGATCTCAACTTCCTCGTTCAGATGCAGCGTCCCACGCTCCACACGACCCGTAGCCACGGTGCCGCGGCCGGTGATCGTGAAGACATCCTCAACCGGCATCAGGAACGGCTTATCCTTGTCGCGCTCCGGATCCGGAATATACTCATCAACCGTGTTCATCAGCTCGATGATGCTGTCAGCCCACTCACTGTTCGGATCTTCCAGAGCCTTCAGAGCGGAACCCTTGATGATCGGGCAATCCGTGAAGCCATACTCCTCAAGCTGCTCGGTAACTTCCATCTCAACGAGTTCGATCAGCTCATCGTCATCCACCATGTCGCACTTGTTCAGGAAGACAATGATATACGGAACGCCAACCTGACGGGACAGGAGGATGTGCTCCTTGGTCTGCGCCATCACACCGTCGGTAGCGGCGACAACCAGGATCGCGCCGTCCATCTGCGCAGCACCGGTGATCATGTTCTTGACATAGTCAGCGTGGCCTGGGCAGTCAACATGCGCATAATGTCTCTTCTCGGTGGAGTATTCTACGTGAGCGGTAGAGATCGTGATTCCACGCTCTCTCTCCTCCGGAGCCTTGTCGATCTTATCGAACTCAGTGAAAGAGTTACCCGGAACTCTCTCCGCAAGAACTCTCGTGATCGCAGCGGTCAGAGTGGTTTTACCATGGTCTACGTGACCGATAGTACCGATATTGCAATGGGTCTTCGATCTGTCAAATTTCTGCTTTGCCATTTTTTTGTTGTCCACCTTAAACAGATAATACTTCGAATTTTTCCACTATGGTTGATTATATTTCAAACAGGCTGATTTTGCAAGCCCCTATTTCGCCTTCGCGGCAAGAACCTTCTCCTGCACACTCTTCGGCACCGGCTCATACTTCTCGAAGAACATCGAGTAGTTGCCGCGGCCCTGCGTCTTCGAACGCAGGTCAGTCGCATAGCCAAACATCTCAGCCAGCGGCACATAGCCCTTGATCATCTTGCCTCCGCCGATGTCTTCCATGCCTTCAATGTGGCCGCGGCGGGAGTTGATGTCGCCGATAACGTCTCCCATGTAATCCTCGGGGGTCGTAACCTCGACCTTCATGATCGGCTCAAGCAGAATCGGAGACGCCTGCTTCATCGCTTCCTTGAACGCCAGGGAACCCGCGATGTGGAAGGCCATCTCAGAGGAGTCGACCTCGTGGTAAGAACCGTCGTAGACATTCGCATGGATACCAACCACCGGGAAACCGCCGAGAATACCAGACTTCATGGCCTCCTCAATGCCCTCACTCACCGGCTGGATATATTCCTTCGGAATCGCACCGCCGACAACCGTTGACTCGAAGGTGTAGGTTTCCTCCGCGTTCGCATCCATCGGCTCAAACTTCACTTTACAGTGTCCATACTGTCCACGTCCACCGGACTGCTTTGCATACTTGCTGTCCACATCGGCCGGCTTCGTAATGGTCTCCTTATAGGCAACCTGCGGCGCGCCGACATTGGCCTCGACCTTGAACTCACGCAGCAGACGGTCTACGATAATCTCCAGATGGAGCTCGCCCATACCGGCGATGATCGTCTGTCCGGTCTCCGGATTCGTATGTGCACGGAAGGTCGGATCCTCCTCAGCCAGCTTCGCAAGGGACTCGCCCAGCTTGCCCTGGCCGGCCTTGGTCTTCGGCTCAATTGCGAGCTCGATAACCGGCTCCGGGAATTCCATGGACTCCAGGATAACCGGATGCTGCTCATCGCAGATCGTATCACCGGTCGTGGTCAGCTTGAATCCGACCGCTGCGGCGATATCACCGGAGTACACCTTGTCGAGTTCCTGTCTCTTGTTCGCATGCATCTGAAGAATACGGCCTACGCGCTCCTTCTTCTGCTTTGTTGAGTTGTATACATAGGAACCGGAGTTCATCGTTCCGGAATATACACGGAAGAACGCCAGCTTACCGACAAACGGGTCGGTCATGATCTTGAACGCCAGAGCGGCAAAGGGCTCCTCGTCAGAAGAGTGTCTCTCGATTTCATTGCCATCCATATCCGTGCCCTTGATCGACGGGATATCCGTCGGAGCCGGCATAAACTCGAGGATCGCGTCCAGAAGCTTCTGCACGCCCTTGTTGCGGTACGCGCTGCCGCAGCATACCGGAACAGCCGTGCACTCACAGGTGGCCTTTCGAAGGACCGCCTTCATGTCCTCCACAGAGGGTTCCACATCATCCAGATACTGCGCCATCAGGTCGTCATCCAGCTCGCAGATCTTCTCCACAAGCTCGGTGTGGTACAGCTCTGCATCATCCACCATATCCTCCGGGATATCGACGATGGAAATATCCTCGCCCTTGTCGTCATTGTAAATGTAAGCCTTCATCTCGAACAGGTCGATAATTCCCTTGAAATCATCTTCCTTGCCGATCGGCAGCTGCAGACAGATCGCGTTCTTGCCCAGACGGGTCCTGATCATGTCCACGGCGTTGTAGAAATCCGCACCGAGGATGTCCATCTTATTGATGAAAGCCATACGCGGTACATTATAGGTGTCAGCCTGACGCCATACATTCTCAGACTGCGGCTCGACACCGCCCTTCGCACAGAAGACGCCCACAGCGCCGTCCAGCACACGAAGGGAACGCTCCAC
>JAJPZP010000010.1 GCA_021204285.1 Lachnospiraceae bacterium
GCTTCATGGATCGCAGGCAGCTTCTCAAGGTGCCGAAACTCGGGCCGAAGGCCTTCGAGCAGTGTGCCGGTTTCCTGCGCATCACGGGAGGGAAAAATCCGCTCGACGCCACGAGCGTCCATCCGGAGAGCTACGCGGCGGCGACGAAGCTTCTGAAAAGCCTTGGCTATTCGGCCGACGATATCACGAAGGGCGGCCTGCGCGGAATCTCCGCCAGGGTCACGCAGCCGAAGAAAACAGCGCAGGAGCTGGAGATCGGCGAGCTTACCTTGCAGGACATCCTGCAGGAGCTCGAAAAGCCCGCCCGCGACCCGCGCGACGAGATGCCGCGCCCGGTGCTGCGCAGCGACGTGCTCGGTATCGAGGATCTGAAACCCGGCATGACGCTCAAAGGCACCGTGCGCAATATTATTGATTTCGGCGCGTTCGTGGACATCGGCGTCCATCAGGACGGACTCGTGCACATCTCCCAGATGTCCGACCGCTATATCAAGCATCCGCTCGAGGTCGTGAAGGTTGGCGACGTGGTAGAGGTGAAGGTGCTGAACGTGGACGCGGCGAAGAAACGCATCGGGCTGACGATGAAGCTGTGAGACGCTACCATGCGACATCTGCAAGACATTGTCGAAGCAGGGTATAGACTCTTTTTGATCCCGGACAAAAAAATTGCCTCTTGTTATCATACTCCTTTGGGAGTATAATAACCGCAAAAGAGGAGGTGACGTTACATGACAAAAACACTTTACCATGGTTCCTCCCATATCATCCGGCAGCCGTAGTTTGGGTACGGAAAAGTCTATAATGACTATGGACTGGGTTTTTATTGTACGGACAGTCTTGAGATGGCGAAGGAGTGGGGCATAGGAAAAGACAGAAATGGTTACGCCAACTGTTATGAGTTAGACTGTGACGGGCTGCATATCCTGGATCTGAACGCTGAGGAATACTGTATTCTCCACTGGCTGGCGGTACTGCTGGAAAACCGGGAATTTGATGTGCCATCCGGTCTGGCGTTGGAAGCCAGAGAATATATTCTGGAAAGATTTCGCGTTGCATATGAGAGCTATGATGCGATCATCGGCTATCGGGCGGACGACAGTTATTTTTCCTTTGCGCAGGACTTTATCAATGGTACAATTTCTTACCGGCAGCTGAATAATGCCATGCATCTGGGGAAATTGGGGCAGCAGTTTGTACTGAAAAGCCGTCAGGCTTTTGAGCGCATTCGGTTTCTTCGCAGCGAAGTGGCAGACAGCTCCGAGTGGTATGCAAAGAAGACACTGCGGGACAAAACGGCGCGCAGGGAATATTTCAGTGTCGAACGTGGACGGCGGCAGCGAGGTGATCTGTATATCACCCAAATCATGGATGAGGAGATGAGAGCGAATGATCTGCGCCTACGATAAGGTTTATCTGGACAAGGCTCGTACTGCGCTGGGGCGGATGCTGGATTTTGCAGTATACGACCTGCACTATGAGCTCTCTTCATTTTTTGAACTGTTCATCGAGTCGGGCGTTTCCGGGCGGTTTGAAAATGGAGATTTTCATCTGCTCGTCGGCATGTCCGGCGTGGAGCTGGCTTACGAAGTACTGGACTGCGCCAAAGTGCCTTATGAGCGAATCAAGCCTGATTATACCCTGGAACGCAGTGCGGAATACTGGACGGGCTGGGCGCTGGCTTACTATCAGTGGGAAACGGCGCTCAGTTTTGCCAGGATTATTCGAGCAGTTCCTATCCAGGAGATATTGAGCCTGTACTCGCCCTACCATGAAATGGATATCCGGCAGTTCTGTGATAAGATGAATGAGCTGTACGGAAAGGCAAACCCGGAAACAAATCTGAAGCGCCTCCGGCAATCCGCAGACTTAAGCCAGCGCGAGCTGGCTGAGTTGTCCGGCGTTCCGCTGCGCACGATCCAGCAGTACGAGCAACGGCAGAAAAACATCAACAAGGCGCAGGCGGAGTACCTGGCCATGCTAGCAAAGGCACTGTGCTGCGAGATGGAAGATTTGCTCGAAAGGACAGTACGTGTCTCATGACAGGATGAAATAAGAAACGGCAGCCGCGCAGGTTAAACCCATACGGCTGCCGTTGATGTTATTATATACGGATTTATTCATCACAGCGAAACACGATCCGGTTCGACGTCCAGGAATTCGTCAGGTACTCCACCTCGACGACCGTGGCGTCGTCCGGCACCTCGAAGGTGACAGTTCCCTGCGCCTTGTGGCCGGAGGAGATTGTTGCGCTCAGGCCATCACTGCGGAAATAGCTCTGCTCACAGTTCAGTCCGTCCGCATAGCAGTCGAACTCATAGATGCTGACATATTCGTCGCTGTCGCCGGTGTTCTCAAACTCAAAGATGCAGGTGACATAATGGTATCCGCTTTGCGGCTGATAAAAATCGCTGTAGCTGGTATCGGTCTCACAGGAGAGATAGCTGATGGTGAGGCTGCCAGTCTCGATGACATCCCCGACGGAGAAGGCGTCTTCCGATGCCGCTGCACTTCCCTCGAGCACATAGCCGGAATCCTGCTCGCCTTCGTACAGGAAAGTGATCTTGTCCGCGGTGAAGTAGTTGGTCGTATATTCCACCTCAATGATCTGTGCATCTTCCGGCACGGTGAAATAGATATAACCGGAAATGGAGCGTCCCGCGGAGAGCGTCGCGGACAGGCTGTCGTCAGCACTATAATACATATCGACGCTGTAGCCGTCGGCGTAGCACTCAAAGCTGTAAAAACTGATGGAGTCGTCCGAAGTTTCGGACTGATTTTCAAAGGCAAACTGGAGATAGATATACTGATATCCCTCGTCCGGCTGCAAAAACTCATTTTCCTCCTGGTATACACCGCTGGACATGTAGACGATCTTCATATCGCCGTCCATCAGGATGTCTCCCACATGGTATTCGGTCTGTACATCTGCTTCCGCAGCTTCCGCTTCCGCACTGTTCGCTTCGCTGTTTTCCTCTGCCATATCTGTCTCAGCCGTGGTGTTGGAAGCTGTATCGGCTACTGTTCCCACCTTTTCAGCGGAGTCCTTGTCCCCGTCGCCGGATGAGCCTATGATTGCCAGAAGAAGCAGGACGACGACCGCGATCACGATCCATTTCAGCGGGCCGCCCCTGACGCGCTTCCTGCAATTCGGACACACCTTTGCGTCGTAGGGAATCTCTGTTTTACAATGTTTGCACTGTTTGGTTTCCGGTTTCTCTTTTGCCACAATCTTTTCCTCCCCTGGCCCTGCCGGGCTGATATTCGAGAAAAGTGTAGCATCCGGTATCCGGAAAGACAATCCCCCAAAACGGTGGAAAAACTGACTTATTCGAGACAGGCGGTGCTCCGCAGTGGGGGCAGCTCGTGGGAGAGCAGCAGTTCATTCACCTTGTCGATTTCATAGATTTCCCGGTTCAGCGCGATCATCAGGACGGCGTCCCGGGGAATCTTTGCGTATAATTCTGACATCCCGTAGAGCTTCAGCGCCCGCTGCGTCTCCTTCAGGCTGAGTCTGGCCGCAAAGCAGAGCCGGAGAATGTAATCTCTTTGTTTTGTGTTTTTCTCCTGTGTCAGAAGGCGGTAGCCGTAGCGGTCGGAGAGCTCCGCCCGCTCAAAAACCTCCCGCTGGGTCAGGTTTTTCTGCCAGATGAGCGCGCGCATGTAAGCAGAAAAGGCATGGTCTTCTGCAAACAGGTCGTCCGCGTAAGTCTCAAAATACTGATCGATTTCTTCTGACTTCAGCTGTTCCAGTACGTGATCCAGGGCGTCGGTAGTCTTTTGTTTCATTGGCTTTCCTCTTTTTTCTTTCTTATCAGAGTGTTATAATAAGTCTGTTTCCGATACAACGATGAGGGGGTGTTTGCGTGAATCTTTCGGATGAGCTGGCGCTGTCCTACTATAAAACGGTGGCGGAGATCGCCGCCGGTCATTCCGCCTGGCTGGTTCAGCATACGCAGACGAAGAAGTTTTATGTCCGAAAGCAGCTTCGCGTCTATCATCTGGATGTCTACCGGTCGTTGCAGGCGAAACCGGTTTCCGGCATTCCGCGTATCGAACTCCTTGTGGAAGAGGAAGACGGCTTGACGATCATTGAAGAGTACATGCAGGGCGACACGCTGCAGGAGCTGATCGAGCGGGATGGCTCTCTGCCGGAGGAGCGCGCGCTCGAATACGTACTTCAGCTCTGCCGGATCGTCGCAGGTCTGCATCATCGGGATCCGGTTATCATCCATCGCGATATCAAGCCGTCCAATGTCATCATTTCGCCGGACGGCATGGTCAAGCTGCTGGATCTCAATGCCGCGAAATATGAGAAGCCGGAGCAGTCCCGGGACACTATGCTGCTGGGAACGGCGGGCTTCGCCGCGCCGGAGCAGTACGGCTTCGCTCCCTCTGGCGTCCAGAGTGACCTCTATGCTATCGGCGTATTACTGAATGTGCTGCTGACCGGAAAACTGCCCACCGAGAAGGAAGCGGTGGGTCGGCTCTCGCCCATTATCCGAAAGTGCACCGAGCTCGACCCGGCCAACCGTTATGCCAGTATAGATGAGCTGATACAGGCGCTGGAACGCATCAGGATTGGAACCACCGGGACTGCGAACCGTCATACGCGGACATGGCGGTATTATCTGCCGCCCGGGTTCCGCAGCGGCTCTCTTGCGCATATGTTTCTCGCATTTTTTGGCTATATCTTTATCATTCTGATTAGTCTGTGTATCGAGGTGGAGAATGCGACGCCGCTCACGCTGGCCATGAATCGCGTCACGGTGTTGCTGATCGCGCTGGCCATCGTCTTTTTCTCGGCGGATTATCTGGGCGTTCAGGCCAGTTTGCCCCTGACCCGCAGCAGACATCAGACGGTTCGGCTGGTCGGGATTGTATTATACGATATCCTGATCATGGTGGCTCTGGTGATGGCTCTGGCAGTGTTTGAATCGCTGGTAGGCTGAAAGTATGGTTTTACGCTACTTCCTTGTATTGTATATATACATACTCGTAAATCCGTCTGCGATATTCGGAATACGGACTTCATCATAGCTCTCCGGCAGATAATTAAAAGGTATCCAGCTGATCATTCAACAGCTTTTTCAAGTCCTCCTTGCTCGGAAGTACAGTTTCGTATTTACTTGCAAAAATCTGTTTATTATTTTCCGGGAGAGTCATCTCCACAACGGCATTATTTTTGTCTTTACAGAGAACTA
Organism: Lachnospiraceae bacterium; assembly: GCA_021204285.1. Taxonomy (GTDB): domain Bacteria; phylum Bacillota; class Clostridia; order Lachnospirales; family Lachnospiraceae; genus Hominiventricola. Next base: position 5,202 of record JAJPZP010000010.1, read on the forward strand.
TACCTATGGTCGGATTCTCCTCTGGCAGTTTTACCATGCGGTCATAATAGTTGACATACATCTGCATCTGGCCAATGTCCTGGTGCTTCAACTGACCAATCTTCAAATCGAAAAGCACAAAACAGCGCAAAATCCGGTTGAAGAAGACGAGATCGACTCGGAAGTGCTCCTCATTGAATGTGAATCGTATCTGCCGACCTATGAAAGCGAAGCCGGTTCCCAGTTCCAGAAGAAACTGCTGCAAATGGTCGATAATCCTTGTTTCCAATTCTGACTCAGAATACTCTGGAAGCTCCGGAAGGCCGAGAAATTCCAGAACATAAGGATCTTTGACTGCATCTGACGGTTTCTCGATTACCTGACCTTCTGTGGCGAGCCTGGCAACTTCATCCTTGTCGCGGCTCAATGCCAGACGCTCATACAGAGCACTGTCAAACTGGCGATTCAGTTCCGCGAGGCTCCATTCATTCTTTGCTGCCTCGATTTCATAAAAATGCCGCTCATCCACGTTTGAAATGCGCATGAGCTTCAGATAGTGTGACCAGCTCAGATAGAACTTTCTTCCCGTACTGCCAGCAG
>JAJPZP010000203.1:0-2940 GCA_021204285.1 Lachnospiraceae bacterium
GAATGTAAATTATGCGCTTGCGATGGCGATGGAGCAGAAGAGCGGCGCGCTGCTCGCGGCGGACAGCGAGCTTATCTGCCATACGATCGGTGGCAAGCTGATCAAGCCGAAGACGCTCGGGCAGAAGCAGTATGTGGACGCGATCCGCAGGGATATGATTACCTTCGGCATCGGTCCGGCGGGTACTGGCAAGACCTATCTCGCGATGGCGATGGCGATTACGGCCTTCAAGGCGGATGAGGTGGAGCGCATTATTCTGACGCGTCCGGCCATCGAGGCAGGGGAGAAGCTCGGCTTTCTGCCGGGGGATCTGCAGAGCAAGGTCGATCCTTACCTGCGGCCGCTCTACGACGCGCTCTACCAGATCATGGGTGCGGACAGCTTTCAGAAAAATATGGAGAAGGGCCTGATTGAGGTTGCGCCGCTCGCCTACATGCGTGGCCGCACGCTCGACAATGCTTTCATTATTCTTGATGAGGCGCAGAACACGACGCAGGCGCAGATGAAGATGTTCCTGACGCGCGTGGGCTTCGGCTCAAAGGTTGTCGTCACGGGTGACGAGACGCAGAAGGATCTCGCCCCGAATGTGAAATCCGGCCTGGAGGTGGCGGAAAAGGTGCTCGGCAAGGTGGAGGGGATTTCCTTCTGCCGCCTGACGAGTCAGGATGTGGTGCGCCATCCGCTGGTACAGAAGATCGTGACCGCCTACGAAGAATACGAGAAAAAGATGGCGCGTGGGAAGGAGGGCCGGTATGACGGTAAATCTGGAAGACGAGTACGGCCTTGATTTAGGGATTGACTGCGAGAGTACGGCCCGCCTGGTGGCGGAGTGCGTGCTGGAGACGGAGAGCTGTCCCTACGAGGCGCAGGTGAATATCCTCCTGACCTCGGACGAGGAAATCCATCGCATGAATCTGGAATTCCGGAACGTGGACAGGCCCACGGATGTGCTGTCCTTTCCGCAGGTGGAGTATGAGCGCCCGGCGGATTTCTTCTGGGTGGAGGCTCATGAGGCGGACTGCTTTGACCCGGATTCCGGCGAGCTGCTGCTCGGAGATATCGTGATTTCCCTCGACCGCACAGTCGAACAGGCGAAGCTCTACGGACATTCTGTCCGCCGGGAATTTGCCTTCCTGATCGCCCACAGTATGCTCCATCTGCTGGGCTATGATCACATGACAGAGGCGGAGGCCGCGGACATGGAACGCAGGCAGTCCGCGGTGCTGGAGCAGCTTCATATTACACGAGAGGACCAGGCGTCGAATGGGCAATAAGAAAAAGGATAATTCCAACTATATCGTGCAGGGAGGCATCCTGGCGGCGGCGTCGGTCATCGTGCGCGTCATCGGGATGCTTTATCGCGTCCCCGTCACCCGCATCATCGGACCGATCGGGAACAGCTATTACTCGGCGGCCTACGAGGTCTACTCGATGATGCTGTTGATCTCATCCTTCAGTCTGCCGCTCGCGGTGTCGAAGCTGGTCTCCGCGCGCATGGCGAAGGGACAGGTGAAGAGCGCGTACAAGATTTTCCGCTGCACACTGGTCTTCGCGCTCGTCTCGGGCGGGATCGCAGCGCTCTTGATTTTCTTCGGCGCCGGATTCTTCAGCGAGACGCTTGTAAATACGCCGCAGAGTAAGCTTGCGCTGCAGGTGCTTGCGCCGACGATCCTGATCGTGGCGATCATGGGCTGTCTGCGCGGCTTTTTCCAGGGTATGGGTTCGATGGTGCCGACCGCGGTTTCGCAGATCGTCGAGCAGATCGTCAACGCGGCGGTCAGCATCGGCGCAGCTTATCTGCTGTTCAGCTATGGGACAAAGCTGGACCATCTGCTCGGCACCGAGACGGCGGCCTACGCCTACGGGGCGGCGGGCAGCACGCTCGGCACCGGCATGGGTGCGCTCGCTGGACTGCTCCTGCTTATTTTCCTGATTTTCGCTTACCAGCGCACGATGCACAGGAAAATGAAGTCCGGCAGACAGGAGCACGAGGAATCGACGGCGCAGATCTACTGGCTTTTGCTTGTCACGATTGTGCCGGTGATTCTCAGCACGGCGGTCTACAATCTGAGTGGCATCATTGATCAGGGTATATTCAAGCATCTGATGGAATATAAGGGTGTCGACGGCATGAGGATCGATGAGCTCTGGGGGATTTACAGTGGAGAGTATAAGCTGCTGACGAATGTGCCGATCGCGGTGGCCTCGGCGATGGCTTCCTCGACGATCCCGGCGCTCACGACAGCGCGCGTGGCGCGCGACCGCAGGGAAATGCGTCGTAAGACCGGAAACGCGATCCGTTTTGTCATGGTGATCTGTATCCCCTGCGCGGTCGGGCTCTCCGTGCTCGCGGCGCCGATCCTCACGCTGCTCTTCGGGCAGGAGGAGTACACGGCGACTTCAGCGCTGCTTCTGCAGACGGGAAGCATTTCTGTCGTGCTCTACGGCATGTCGACGCTGACGAACGGCATCCTGCAGGGTATGGACAAGATGCGCCTGCCGGTCATCCATGCAGCCATCTCGCTGGCGCTGCACGTTGGTCTGCTCGTGGGGCTGATCATGCTGACCGACCTGAATATTCACACGGTCGTCTGGGCGAATATTTTCTTCGCCTTCCTGATGTGTGTGCTGAACTCGCGCTCGATCGCGAAATACATGCGCTACCGGCAGGAATTCTTACGCACCTTCCTCGTCCCGATCGCCGCCTCTGCGGTCATGGGACTCGTAGCCTGGGCTGTTTATCACGGTCTCTACGCCGCGCTTGGCAGTAACACGCTCGCGACGCTCGTGGCCATTGTCGTGGCGGTGCTGGTCTACGCGGTTGCGCTGCTGCTGTTGAAGGGATTGAAAGAAGAGGAGATTCTGGCCTTCCCGAAGGGGCGGACGCTGCTGCGGGTGGTGAAGAAGCTGCACCTGATGTGAGAACTGACTTTCGTGAAG
>JAJPZP010000203.1:2950-5768 GCA_021204285.1 Lachnospiraceae bacterium
TGACAGAAAAGGTTACAGAAAAGGTGACAGATATCCCATGAACAGGATGTCACAAAAGATGTCACAAAGAATGTCACAAAGAGCGTTACATTGACAACTGGAGAAGTTGGAAAAGGTGTAATATAATTATCAAAATGGGCCGTTTATTGGGTCAGATGACCCAATAAGTGACCCATTAAATGACCCAATAAAATGATGGCTCTTCTCCCTTCACTCGTAATCCCTCACCAGGAACATCGGTTTGATCGTGACGACCTCGTCGTACTCCTCCTGCTCGACCTTCACATCAGAGTTCAGCGCCTTCAGTTCTTCTTTCATTTTCTCAAAGGCCTCGTCCATCTTCTCAGCCCTGCCCTCCAGCACGAGTCGTTTCATCCGCCTCAGCGTGGTGGGATGGGCGTAGCAGGCGGGTATGGGGAACTTTCCCTCATAGGAAGTAAGATAACGTTCCATATCAGCGCAGGCATCGGCAAGCTGTGCATCGATATATTTTTTATTGTTGTTGCGGGTCGGCAGCACGTTCGCCCCGGCGAAGAGAAAGACCGCCGCAAGGCCGAAGAGTGTGAAATAAATGCCGAAGCCTGCACTGGTGAGAATCGCCCAGACGCCGTAGACGGCCATCGCCGCGCCGATGAGGACGATGAAGAGCGCCACCCAGCGATAGGCGGGGTTCGAGCGCTCGTTGATGCGCTTTGCCTTCGCAGAATAGCTGAGAGCGCGGGAGAGTGCCGGCCGCTTTTCGAGGTAGTCGATGGCGCGGTCCAGCTTCTTCACCGTCTCCTCCGCCTCAGGGCTGAGCTTTGGGCGCGGTCTTGCGGCCTCCTCGGCGCGCTTCTTTTCGAGCTTCTGCTCCGCGGCAGCGCTGAGTGTTTTGATCCCGGGGTGCTCCGCGCGGATCGCGTCGAGCATTTCATCCACGGTTTCCTCCGCCTTGAACAGACACTGTTTTTCCTGCCCATTGTCGTAGAGCACGACCAGATAGGCGAGCGTGGCGAACATGCCTTTTCCGGTGAAACCGCCCCTGCTCATCGCGACGCGCTTGAATACGCGCGAGACGGCACTGAAGGGAACGTAGTAGCGCCGGTCGATGTAGAAGCTGTTCAGATACAGCGCCTTGCGGCCCACGCCGCAGGGGCCGAAGCGCAGGCATTCGCCCTTATCCTTGCGAAGCTCCTCTTTCTTCAGCGTTTTCGTGCTCAGTGCTTTTGTCGGAAACATAGGAAATCCCCCTTAGAAAGCACCGCCGCGGAGGATGAATCCGCGGCGGCAGATATTATTGTAGTAAATTATAGCAGTTGTCTCGCCCGATGTCTATACATCTTCGCATGCAGCGGAATCATAACAGGAGCTTACACAGCTGCCGGCACCGGTTTCTTCGTTGCGCGGATGAAGATCGCAAGGAAGACCACCGCGAGGATGATGCCGGCCGGGTAGGCGATCGTTGTGCCGAGGTTCAGGCACTCGCCCGCATAGAAGAAGTAGGTCATGGAGACCGCGCTCATGAAGGTCGCCGGTACGGCGGTGAGCCAGTAATTTTTCTTCTCACGGAACAGGTACATGCTGGCGGTCCACAGGACGATCATCGCGAGCGTCTGGTTCGTCCAGCTGAAGTAGCGCCAGATTACCGTGTAGTTGATATAGCCGAGGATCGCGCCTGCGCCGAGCACCGGGATACAGATCTTCAGGCGGTTCTGCCATTTGGTCTGGTCGATCTTAAACCAGTCCGCAACGGTCAGACGTGCGCTTCGGAAAGCGGTATCCGCGGAAGTCACCGGGCAGACGACAACGCCGAGCATGGCGAGCGCGATACCGATGCCACCCATGGTCTTCTGACAGACGTCGTAGATCGCGACCGACTGACCCTGCGCGTAGATCTCGGCGAGACCGGTCGTGAGGCCGCCGCTGATCTCATAGAGAGAGCAGCCCGCTGCTGCCCATACCAGAGCGATGACGCCCTCGGCGACCATTGCGCCGTAGAATACGAAATGCCCCTGCTTCTCATTCTTGAGGCAGCGCGCCATGACAGGGCTCTGCATCGAGTGGAAACCGGAGATTGCGCCGCAGGCCACGGTGATGAACATGACGGACCAGATCGGAGTTCCGCTGGAATGCATGTTGTGGAAATTATTCCAGATCTCGGGGATCGTGTAAGCCGGATTGGTCAGGATACCGATAATAACGCCGATTGCCATGATGATCAGGCAGATGCCGAAGATCGGATAGACCTTACCGATAATCTTATCAATCGAGATAAAGGTTGCGATGAAGTAGTAGACCAGGAACAGGATCAGCCAGAACATCTGGTTTGCCAGGACGCCGCCCATACCGTTGTTGGCCATCAGCACCTTCATAAGGCCGGCCGGTCCGACTGCGAACACGGTTCCGACCATGATCAGCAGCACGACACAGAACACACGCATGACATTCTGCATGATCGGCCCGAGATAGATACCGCAGACCTCGGCGATCGATGCGCCGTCATGCCTCGCGGACATCATGCCGGAGAAATAGTCGTGGACGCCGCCGGCGAAGATCGTGCCGAAGGTGATCCAGAGGAAGACGATGGGACCCCACTGCGCGCCGCCCAGCGCGCCGAAGATCGGGCCCAGACCGGCGATGTTCAGCAGCTGCACGAGAAACAGCTTCCACTGCGGCATCACCACATAGTCCACGCCGTCGTTGATACGCACGGCGGAGGTCTCCCTGTCGTCAGGCGCGAAGGTGTTTTCGACTATTTTGCCGTAGACGAAATACCCGCCGATCAGCAGGATCAGACACAGGAAAAAGCTAATCATTCATTTACCCTCCTTTTGTAATC
>JAJPZP010000060.1:0-1812 GCA_021204285.1 Lachnospiraceae bacterium
TTATTAAAGTGTTCCCTTCCCTGCATACGTCACCATGACATATCCCATACGCCGCCAAAAGGACAGATTTCTCCCCTGGCGGCGTATTAGATTTTCAGAAATCTGTCAGCGTATAGAGCAGACTGCTCCGGCCGCCATTCTCCCGCCACCGCTGCTCCTTGGTGATGAGTCCCGCTCTCACCAGATCTGCAATCGCGCGCTCCACTGTCCGCCGCGACAGCTTCAGTTCTCTGGCAATTGTTCCAATAGACGGGTAGCACTGCCCCTGCGCGTTGCTGCGATCCCGCAGATACATATAAACAGCTTTCGCACGGTGCGGAAGGTCCTTCTCGTAGATGATTGCAAAATACCCCACAGAAGCACGCTCCCTGTTTAGTCCGTCCGCAGAGGCATACGGCGAGACGGCATACTCTGTCTTTTATGGTCAGATGCGGGCATCTGGAGCTGTCCACCGGATGAGCCAGTCGATGCCGCTGCATGAAAATCTTCCAGATCATCAAAGCCGTCATCATCGTCCCTGCGGCGGACGATCTCCCGCTCCAGTTCAAACCGGTCGGCATAAAATACTTTCCTCGCCGCCCGTTCCGGGACTTCATACGGATCTTCAAACGCAATCTTCCACCTCAGGAACAGCGGAAGCTGTGTCTGCATCGGACAGCAGCCGGTCTTTGCAAGAATGAAGTGTCCTTTCGGCAGCGTTTTCAGTTCGTCCGGTGACATGAGCGGGCGGCTGATCATCTGCAGACTCTGGCCTGGGTCATTCTTTCCTCTGGAAATGGAACCGGACAGTACCGTGCGGCTTCCCAGTGCTTTGGACAGGATCTCAGCACTCTCTGAATTGGGTGCAAAGCCACCAAACAATATATCCTGACAGTTATCAATGATGATGCTGGAGCCTTCCTTTCCATAGTTTTTCTCCAGCTGAGCAAAGCTCTGTATGATCGGTATCATGGAAATACGCCTGGAACGCCCTGCAGAGAACATCATCTCCATGGATTCTATCTTCGGGATCGTCCCGATCTCGTCTGCAAAGATCATTACCCGGTTCGGCAGCTTCCCGCCATGCTCATCCGCAATCGTCAGCATCTCCCGGTAGAGCTGCTGCAGGAACAGAGACACCATAAAATACTTGGTGTTGTCCTCCTCCGGCAATACGATAAAGATAGCAGATTTCTCAGTGCAAAAGGTTTCCGTATCTAATGTGCTGTCAAAACAGAGGATCTGTTCCATCTCACTGTCCAGGAACGCATTCAGACGGCTCATCGTCGTGGACAACACGGAAGCCATCGCCTGATCTGCGGAGTTGAGCGCTGCTCCGGCGAACCACCTCGCCTTGTGCTCTGAGGGCAGCTTGTCCATCAGGATCTGGAACAGGCTTCGATTCTTTACCGGTGATGGAGCCAGCAGATCCTGTATCAGCTTAAACACGGAAATGATATGGCGTTTCTCCGGTGGGCAGTATTCCGCGATCAACAGGATAACCGATGCCAGTAATCCCTCCGCCGCATCATAAAAGAACGCATTCTGTCCATAGCTGCTGGCCTGCGCCCCATCCGAATAAATGATAGTCTTGGCTGTGATCTTTGCGTATTTTTCCGCTCTGGCCTTTGCGGATAAATTCTCCGGTTCCGCCAGATATTCGTCCATATATTTATTGACCAGTATAAGAATATTATTTCCGTCCGATCTGGTCGGATTGCGCAGGTCAAGGACAGAAATCCGATAACCGTAATGCACCTTTGCGATCCCCGCATAGTTACGGAACAGATCGCCCTTGGTGTCCGTCGTGAGAAAGCTCACCCCGGACGCGCA
>JAJPZP010000060.1:1822-5680 GCA_021204285.1 Lachnospiraceae bacterium
CTCCGATCATCAGGCAGTGGATGTCCCCACTGTCCACCAGCGCCGTGATGGACTCTCCGCGTTTTTTATACCCTACCACCAGCCCCTGCACTTCCGGCAACGCTTCTCCCATCCTCCACCGCTCCGGCTCATAGAGAACATGCGCATAGGTTTCCTGAATCTCCTTCTCCGTGGCAAACCGCGCCGTCCCATGCTGCCCGTCGCCAACTGTTCTGGATTTGATCCCGTTCAGTGTGTAATAGTTGGAAAATAAAGAGATCCCTCCGATAACCGAAAACATCCCCAGACCAATACACACGAGCAGGATGATCTGCTGTGACTGCATTCCACTCCTCCCTTCCTGTCATTCTGCTATGACCGCTGCTTTATGCCATCTGCATCTTCGGCGCACGGTCATTCGACATTGACAACCTTAAGCTCCTCTGTTCTGTCAGATCTTCATTCCAATCCTTTTTCTCCGGCAACAGGGAGAATACTTCTTTCTCCTGATAGCCCTGTCCTTTCAAAATTTTTCCCAGCCGTTCCCGTGCTTTCATGCCCGCTTCGTCATTATCCAGGCACAGCGCGATCCTGTTGATCTGCGGACAGTCCTCCAGCATCTGAATCATCGCATGCTCCGACACGCCGCAGAGCGCTACATAGCTGTGGCTCTTCCAGTCTTTCTGGTACAGCGTGATAAACGATAGCATATCAATCGGCACTTCAAATACGTACAGCGTGTCGCTCTTTCCCATAAAACGAAAACTGTAATGCGGATCACAGCCCTCCACATTTCCTTTGAACGCGTCCCCCTTTGTGTACGTTCCCCGTTTATGCGCATGGCGGGCTACGCCCTTCTGATCGCATCCAACGAACACAACATTATGATACTTTGCGTCCTCGTAGAGCATTTTCTTTTCTGCGAATGCAGACACTACATTTCTATCAATGCAACGGGTTCTCGTAAGATATGCAAACGCCCTGCGCATATCGGAATGGACCGGAGGAAGGACAAATGGCTTTGACGTTTCTTCACGGACAGGCTCACTGCGCGGATACGCCTGCCCCAGTTCCCCGCCAAGCAGCATCGTCACCGCATCCGGGAAGCTCTGCCCATAAAACTTCTGTACAAAGTCAATAGCGCACCCGCCTTTCCCCTCCGCATGGTCATACCAGCGATTGCCACGCACAGTGATGCTATGGTCGCTTGCCAGCCGCTTCTCCCTGCCGGACCGCAGGAGTTGCTCTCCCTGTCCAGACAGGAAAATCTCCAGATTCACCGCATTGGCACGCTGCTTCTATTCTTCCGTAAAATGCACATACCCCGACATCGCTTTCCCTCCTGATGCTATTTATAAAATTGCAGAACTGATTCCTGGTCGTCCCGCCTGTGTCCCTGCGCCTGCTTTTTCTCGGACAGCTTCCTTCTTCGTTTCCGGTCGATATGATATATGCCGCTTCCTTCCGCTTTTCGATAATCCTCCCGGAACAGTTTTTCCAATCCGCGCAGCAGCCGTGTCGCCGCGAGGAACGCGGAGGGATTCTGAACGTCATCCATATGCCCCAGCAAGAACTCCGCATAAGGATTGCCCTGCGTAGCGGATATCTGCAGAAACAATATTGCCTTTTCCTTATCCTGCGGAACTTCCTCTCCCCGAAGATACAGCTTTCCCAGTGTATATTGCGCATACTGGTTGCCCATCTTTGCAGCAGCTGTGAGATACTCTACCGCTTTCCCGGCATCTTTCTCCTGAAATTCTTCGGACAGATACAGCTTTCCCAGCTGATAGAGCGCCAGCTCATTGTTCTGATCCGCGGATCGCACAAACCACTTTCTCGCCCGTTTCAGATCCTGCGGTACATATTCGTCATCACAGTATATGCGGCCGAGTGTGTACTGCGCCGCTGCATTTCCTGCCGCTGCGGACTTCTCAATCCATGCAACCGCCTGCCGGATGTCCCCTGTCCGGTTTTCCAGCCAAAGTTTTCCAAGGGCATATTGTGCATTCTGGTTTCCGAGTCCTGCTGCTTTTCTCCAATAGTTCTCTGCAGCACTATCATCTCTCGCTGTCCCTGTTCCGGTATGGAACATCTGCCCAAGACGGTACTGCAGTTTATCCTCATGACTCTGCTCTTCCATTTTTAGGAAGCCTTCAAAAGCAGCGCAGAAATGCTGCTCTGCCTTTACACTCTCTTTTTCTGTGCCAATCCCGCGCTGATACATTTTCGCCAGCTCATAATCTGCATAGGGATTCCTTTGCCTGGCGGACAACTGATAAAGTTCAAGTGCCTTTGTGTAATCCTGCCCAATTCCCCTCCCCTGATAATAAAGACCGGCAAGAGAATACTGCGCATACTTGTGTCCGGCATCTGCCGCACCAGAAAGCCATTCCAGAGCTTTTCCATCATCCTGCTCCGTTCCGATTCCTGCCGCATACATTTTCCCAATACGATATTGGAGATACGGACGTTCCCTTTTCTTTGCTTTCTTCTCCGAATCTTCCAATGCGCCAAGCGCCTTTTTATACCATTCCTGCGAGACTTTCGGATCGGCTTCACAACCCAGTCCATCTGCGCACATCCGCCCAAGATCATACATTGCCAGAGCGTTACCGGATTCCGCTTCCACGAACAGAAGCTGGAACGCTTTCTGTAAATCCTGTCTTGTCAGAAGATCTCCATAGAAATATTTACGTGCTTCTTTGTAGGCGGTGTTCCATGCGGCATAAAAGAAATGCTCCCCTTCCAGAAAGTCGGCCCGTTCATTGACTTCCGATTCTCCGGACGTTTCATATTCTCTACGCGCGTCCGCTTCCGTTTTATCCTCAAACGTAAAATGATGACCGCCGAGCTTCAACGCTTCAGCGATCACCATATTCTTAATACTTTTGAATTGTTTCTGCCGGGAAAGCGGAGGGAGCGGTGACATTTCCTTGCGGTAGGTCAGGCGAATCTCATCCTGCCATTTCCCCCACTCTCTGTAAAGTGCCGACACCCGGCTATCCTTCTCCAGCTCATCCATGATCTGGTCAATGAGATTTTTCACGTCCCGTTTCAGATAACCGTACACCTTTTTCCCGCTGGTATTCTGAAGACGTTCTGACAATTGCAGCATCATCTGTTCGATCTTCGGATTGACCAGCGTCCCATCTCTCAACGCATCCATCATCTCCTGCATGGTATCCGCGGCTCCCCATTTCAGTTCAGCGCGCGCCCGATTCTGCTCCTGGTAAACCTGCGCAAAATCCTGCCGGAAAATATCGCGCGCCAGCTCCGAGCGCATGGCTTCGATGGATTTCTCCGTCAGGTAGCCATCGTTGTCCTTTGCAGAACATACCAGCAGATGCACATGCGGGTGATGAGATTCGTTGTGGAACGCCGCGTACCACCGCAGATTTGCGCTATCGATCTTCATATGTTTGCTGAGCATGGCTCTTTTGGAACGGAGCAGCGCCATCCATTGCTCTGCATGATCATAGCCAAGCCGCGCGGCATCCTCACGCCGCAGGGAAATCACATGCGTCCAGACTGCACCTTTATGTTCCACGACCTCTTTTTGCACCTGTGAAAGCACCACCGGCCTGCCCGCATCGGTGAATAGTCCATGTTCACCAACACGCTCCACGCGCGGACGGTTCGCAATATAATCCACATAATTCTCTCTTTCCGTTATCGTCTCAAGATTCTGATCCAGCGCGCAGGAAATAAACTCTGAGGCGTTTCCTACCGTTGGCCGCAAAAGAAAATCCGTGTATTCCAGCATATCTTTCGCTGCGGGAATATCACGGATCAGCTGATGAATAAAACTTTTCTGGTTTTCGGTCGCGGGCAGAAGACGTTTGCTCTCGTCAATCTTTTCGACGCCTCACGGGTACCGAT
>JAJPZP010000272.1 GCA_021204285.1 Lachnospiraceae bacterium
TTAACTCGTCCGAGCAGCTCAAGCTTCGTGAAGGGCTTTGTCTAATATTCGTCGGCGCCCATGTTGAGCCCGAGGATCTTGTCGACCTCCTCGGATTTTTCCTAGAGCATGATGACCGGAAAATCGTAGTCCTTCCGCATCTCCATGACCATCTGGATGCCGTCCTTGCGCGGCATCATAACGTCCACGATCACCAGGTGAATCTCCTCCCGGTAAATGATCTCAAGCCCTTCAATGCCGTCCGCGGCCTTGTAGACCTCGTAGCCCTGGCTCTTCAGATAAATCGCGATCCCGTCGCGAATCTCCTGATCGTCCTCCACGACCAGCACATGATAAGTATCCATCATCGCTTCTCTCCTGTTCCGCCCTCACTATAAAATCCAAATCTAAAGATGAAACGCATATAATTCTGAAGATTTTCCAAAGAAATCCCTTTTTCCCTCTGCATAGCCTTCCCTATTCTAACACATACTGTGAAAAAGGAGTGAGAAAATATGAACTGTAAAGAACACACGGAAAAATATGACGATCTGAGCACCTGCTCTGCACGGGACATGACCGGGCTGATACCGGCCGGAATTGAAAATGAGGAGGAGTGGGAGCACTATGAAGAACTGTTTCCCTTTCTGCCTAAGGTAGATAAGAAACATCCTGTTGACGACGGGGGATGGCCGGCTGACCGTTTCCAGCAGCATACATGATAAAAAAAGGCCGACGCATGGTATTCTGCGTCAGACATTTTCAAAGGATTCGGGAGCTTCGGACGCATAGACAGCTGAAATATTCTCCACCATGCCACGCAGGATGGACACAAATTCTTCGGCGGGAATGTCATCTTTCCCCAGAAGCCAGCGTTTGATCGAGCAGAGCAGCCCGTCCGCAACAAAGTAAATACAGATGGGATGAATCGATACACTGCCCCAGGCAGTCTGCAATCGGTTTTGAATCAGGGGGGACAGAAGCTCCTCAAAATGCGCAGAAAAGGAATTCTGTCCCTCGATTATCAGCACTTTTCGATAAAAATCACTGTTCTCATAAAGATAGCCGCACAGAAGCTCCATAAAAGCCCAGGCGTCCTTCGGCTCCTTTTTCACAATGGCAATAAAATTCTCATCAAAAATCCAGGCAACCAGATCATACTTGTCCTTGAAGTGGTAATAGAAGCTCTTGCGGCTCATCCCAAATTTTTCACAGATCTGAGCCACTGTGATTTTCTCGAAAGGCACCTCCTGCATCAGTTCCGTGAGCGCCCTGGCGTATGCCTGCTTTGTGATGTTGGAATAAGACATGATATACCGCTCCCTTGATTAGTGAAAATCTTAACAGAAATCCTGCTTTTTTTCAAGTGTCAAAGGTGACAAAATAAAATCAAGGATGCATTTTCATTATCCTGTACCTGTCTGAAACCCGAAAGGAAAAGCACTATAATTTCAAGTTTATCTGTTCATCTTCTCTGCAATTATCCGCAGAGTTTCCTGTACATCCGCCCTTCCGTCAAGGCCGGTTTTGTCCGTACCGCCCATGCAGGCCTCACCGACGCACTCCGCACCGAGATCGTCAAGCATATACTGCAGGGTCTGGGTTGCACCCAGGAACTGCCGCGGAGACTCCGGTGCGCCTCCCGCAAGCAGGATCGCGCCCTTCTTTGTAAGCGGCTTTTTATCACCGCGCAGGACACCCGCCCAGTAGACCTGCAGCCTGTCGAGCACTGCTTTCATTGAACCGGGGATATTGTAAAAATAAACCGGAGCTGCAAATACAATCCGATCTGCAGCTTCCAGCTTTGCATAGATTTCTTCCATTCCATCATGAATTGCGCACTCCGGATGCGTATAGCAGTACCGGCAGTCGCGGCAGGGCATAATATCCTTCCGATTATCCAGCGACAGGTATTCTGCTGTCCCGTCAAGATTTTCAGCCAGGTATTCCGCCATGCGCACGCTGTGTCCGTTTTTCCGGGGTGAACCGGTCAGTATCAATGTTTTCATTTTCTCTCCATTTTTAACACAATATCCCGGGCAACAGATACGCTCCAATCAGATAATACAGCAGCAAATGCACCGGATAGAACCAGTAAAAAAACCACTTTGTCTGTCGTCCCCGTCTTCCATTATAAAAATACGTCAGCAGGAAAGCAAAGACCGCTGGCCACTCCTCCCACAGGCAGATCAGCGCGCCGCCGACGCTCTGCACAAGGCGCTGCTCCCGCAGCAGATACAGAAGCGCGATCAGCGCGACTCCGAACACATCGTAGTCCGTATGCAACAGATAAGCCACGCCGCAGCCGACGAAAAATCCGGCCATCCGAAGCCACCAGTGTTTCTTCTTTTCCTCCATGAACCAGATCGTCAGAAGTCCGATCAGCAGTGTAAAATACACATTCTGGTAAGACCAGTCAAACAGAGCGCCGCGCACCGCAAGGTCGAAAGGAATCTCACTGATCAGCGCAAATATCCCGAGCCGCAGCACATACCGCTTCACATCCCTGGTATGGAAGAAACCCTCCACAAGCAGAAAGCAAAACAACGGGAAGGCCACGCGTCCCACGCAGCGCAAAATCTGGTCGAAAGCATAGATCGCATCCCACTGTTCGGAAAAGACGCCGGCCAGCGGCGAATTCCCATGCACATTCAACACGAAATTTTCCAGAATACAGGTTCCAAAATGGTCTATTACCATTGTAATAACGGCAATCCATTTAAGCTCGCTCCCGCTGATCCCAAATCTGCTCTTCATACCTTCTGTGCAATCTCACCCTGTTTTTTATAAATCGAATGTGCGGGCACCACGCCGCGGACGCTCGAGAGCGGATAAATATTGCTCTCCCGCCCGATCACCGATCCGGGGTTCAGGATCGAGCCGCAGCCGACCTCCACCAGATCACCGATCATCGCGCCAAACTTTTTGATACCCGTCTCGATATCCCCCTCCGGCGTGTGCACCTTCACAAGCAGCTTATCCGACTTCACGTTCGAGGTGATGGAACCCGCGCCCATGTGCGCCCGGTAGCCGAGAATGGAATCGCCCACATAGTTATAATGCGGCACCTGCACCTTGTTAAACAGTACAACGTTCTTGAGCTCGGTCGAATTGCCGACCACCGCGCCCTCGCCGACCAGCGCATTTCCGCGGATGAAGGCGCAGTGCCGCACCTCGGCGTTCTTCCCGATGATCGCCGGACCGTGAATGTAGGCGCTCGGAAATACCGTCGCGCTGCGCGCGATCCAGACGTCCTCTCCGACCTTCTCATACTCCTCTTCGCTCAGAGTCTCTCCGAGCTTTCGGATGAAGTCCCCGATCTTCGGCAGCGCCTCCCAGGGCCAGGTAAGTCCCTCGAAGAGCTCCGCTCCGATCGTTTCGTTTAAATCAAACAAATCCGCAATCTTAATCTCGCTCATGTCTTCCTCCTGGAATTTTCCTTTTTATAATATACCGCAACCGCCTCAAAATAAGGCCGCATCGCGGTGTGCTGACGGCTCTCCTTCACCTGCCGCGTATGTCGCGACACAAAGCTTTCGAGCTTGCCCATGTACTCCTCCGGTGTGATCTGCCCTTCAGCCACATAGGTCAGCCCCTTCTCCCAGCTCGCGGTCAGTTCCGGATTCAGCAGGGAGCGGATCGAGACATTCACCACATCGAAAATATTTTCACCCAGCAGCGTCGGCGTGATGATCTGGGTCTTTTTATTCAGCGCGATGTATTTGTTTTTGACCAGCTTGTTCAGGATCTCGGCACGGGTCGCGCTCGTACCGATGCCGCTGCCCTTGATCTGCGCGCGCAGCTCCTCGTCTTCAATGAGCTGTCCCGCGTTCTCCATCGCAAGAATCATGGAACCGGAGTTGTAGCGCTTCGGCGGCGTCGTCTCGCCTTCCCTGATCTTCACGTCCTTCACCGGAAGAAGCGCGCCCTTTCGCAGCTTCATCAGCGCATCGAGCATCTGTGCATCGCCGCCTGTCTCCTCAGACTCGTCGTCCTTTTTCTTCTTCTCAAAAGTATTCGGGGCTATCGCAAGATATCCCTCCTCCATGAGAATCCGGAAGTTTGCGAAGAACTGCTCGCCTCCCAGCTTCGTCACCAGCGCCGCTTTCTGATAGACCGCCGGCGGATAAAAAATGCTCAGGAAACGACGAACGATGAGATCATAGACCTGCTGCCCCGCCGGCGCGACGCGCGCAAGGGCCGTAAGACCCTGTCCGGTCGGGACGATCGCATAGTGATCGGTAATCTGTTTGTCATTGACATAACGACTCTTCGCGATGCCCTGCCAGCTCTTTTTCTCCAGAATTCCGGCGGCAAATCCAGCCGCCGGCGCATAATTTCGCAGGCCGCCGATATTTTTATAAATCTCCTTTGCAACCGCACTCGAGAGCACGCGCGCATCGGTTCTCGGATAGGTGACGAGCTTCTTCTCATAAAGCTCCTGTGTGATCTTCAGCGTCTCGTCAGGACTGATGTGGAAGCGACGGGAGCACTCATTCTGCAGCTCCGCCAGATTGAAAAGGAGCGGCGCATATTTCTGCTCCTTCTTACGCTCAATCTTTATAACTTCAGCAAGCTGCGGCTCTGCGGCCTTCAGCTTCGCGCACAGTGCCTCGGCGTCTTCCTTTCTCTTAAAGCCATTCTCCTTATAGAGCAGAGACGACTGATAACAGGCGCTGCCCTCCACTGCGCGCCACTCCGCGTCGAAGGGCTTTTCGTCCAGTGTCTGCGTGAGCAGCACGCGGTAAAACGGCATTTTCACAAAGCTGCGGATCTCGCGCTCCCGCCGCACGACCATACCGAGCACACAGGTCATGACGCGTCCGACCGAGATGACCGTACGCTTCTCCATGTGCTGGAAGTCCGAGATCGCGCTGCCGTAGCGCAATGTCAGCAGACGGGAAAAGTTGATGCCCATCAGATAGTCTTCCTTCGCGCGCAGGTAAGCGGCATTCGAGAGATTATCATATTCGGAAAGATCCTTTGCCTCGCGAATGCCGCGCAGAATCTCCTCCTCTGTCTGCGAATCGATCCAGACGCGGCGGCGCTCCTTGCCCTTCACTCCGGCCATCTGCTCGACCAGGCGGTAGATGTACTCTCCCTCGCGCCCCGAGTCGGTGCAGACATAGATGCGCGAGACGTCCTCGCGCTTCAGAAGACGGCTCACGACGCCGTACTGCTTTCTGACGCTGTCGATCACCTCATACTTCCACTCCTTCGGCAGAAAAGGCAGCGTATCGAGCGACCAGCGCCGGTATTTTTCATCGTATGCCGCCGGATAGCTCATAGTGACCAGATGGCCGACGCACCAGGTCACGACCGCGTCGTCCGACTCAATATAACCGTCCTTCCGGCTGCCGCTGATCTTCAGCGCCTTCGCAAATTCCTGCGCCACGCTCGGTTTCTCAGCAATATATAAAAATTTACCCATGCATTCTCTCTTTCTACGATTTCCCGGTGAAATTGTAGCACATTTATGATATACTGTCCAGAAAAGGAGGCTCCCATGAACATCGTCGGCATCATCGCAGAATACAATCCCTTTCATCAGGGCCATGCGCTGCATCTTCGCGAAGCGCGCGCGCTGACCAATGCCGACTATGTTGTCGTCATCATGAGCGGAAACTATGTACAGCGCGGAACGCCGGCCATGTTTGACAAGTATGCGTGCTCTGAAGCTGCGCTGCG
>JAJPZP010000238.1:0-1586 GCA_021204285.1 Lachnospiraceae bacterium
GGATAAGGCGATCGACCTGGTCGACGAGGCCTGCGCGCTGATCAAGACGGAGCTCGACTCCATGCCGACGGAGCTCGACGAGCTGCGCCGCAAGGTGCTGCAGCTCGAGATTGAGGAGGCCGCCCTGAAAAAGGAGATGGATCGCCTCAGCCAGGATCGTCTGGCGAGCCTGCAGAAGGAACTGGCGGAGCTGCGCGATGAGTTTAATAATAAAAAGGCACAGTGGGACGACGAGAAGCAGTCCGTGGACCGCCTGTCGAAGCTGCGCGAAGAGATCGAGGACGTCAACAAACAGGTGCAGGCCGCGCAGCAGAATTATGACCTTGAGAAGGCTGCCCAGCTGCAGTACGGCCGCCTGCCGCAGCTGCAGAAGCAGCTCGCAGAGGAAGAGGCAAAGGTAAAGGACAAGGATCTCTCGCTGGTACACGAGAGCGTGACCGACGAAGAAATTGCCCGCATCATCTCCCGCTGGACGGGTATCCCGGTCGCGAAGCTGACCGAGAGTGAGCGGAATAAGACGCTGCACCTCGACGAAGAATTGCATAAACGCGTCATCGGCCAGGACGAGGGCGTGCAGAAGGTGACGGATGCGATCATCCGCTCGAAGGCCGGTATCAAGGATCCCTCAAAGCCGATCGGTTCCTTCCTGTTTCTCGGTCCCACCGGCGTCGGCAAAACCGAGCTCGCAAAGGCGCTGGCGGCAAGCCTGTTTGACGATGAGCAGAACATGGTCCGTATCGACATGAGCGAATACATGGAGAAATATTCCGTCTCCCGCCTGATCGGAGCGCCTCCCGGATACGTGGGCTATGAGGAGGGCGGCCAGCTGACGGAGGCCGTCCGCAGACGCCCCTACTCTGTCGTGCTCTTTGACGAGGTGGAAAAAGCGCACCCGGACGTCTTCAACGTACTGCTGCAGGTGCTTGACGACGGACGTATCACCGATTCGCAGGGCCGGACGGTCGACTTCAAGAACACGATCCTGATCATGACCTCCAATATCGGTTCGCCCTACCTGCTCGAAGGCATCGACGAGAACGGTGATATCCGTCCGGACTGTGAAGAGAAAGTCATGGAGGAGCTGCGCGCGCATTTCCGTCCGGAGTTTCTGAACCGTCTCGACGAGACGATTCTGTTTAAGCCGCTGACGAAGGACAATATCGGCAACATCATTGATCTGATGCTTGCGGATGTGAACCGTCGCCTGGCAGACCGCGAACTCTCCCTCGAACTGACGGAAGCCGCCAAAGCCTACATCGTCGAGAACGGCTACGATCCGGTCTACGGCGCGCGCCCGCTGAAGCGCTACATCCAGAAGTACGTGGAGACCGCCGCGGCGCGCTACATCCTCTCCGGTGAAGTCGGCGCCGGCAGCATCATGACCGTCGACGTCGGCCCTGACGGACTCTGCATCCGTTCATAAACCCGCCCGGCCTCCCGGGGCATTGCGCCCCGCCGTCGGCCAGCGCAAAATACAGTTTGTCGATCAGTCGAACAGCCCGTGTACCCCGGGTTGGGATTAAATACAACCAGTAGGGGTTTAAAGAAAAAGAGGCAAGGAGAACCCCAAAAAAAAAAGAAACGCA
>JAJPZP010000238.1:1596-1983 GCA_021204285.1 Lachnospiraceae bacterium
GACGGGTTCAAAACACTACAGAATTGTTTTGAACCCGTCTTTGGTCGCGAAGCCGTATGCTTAGTTCCTGTTAAAATCGCCGCCTGGGAATCTACGGACTTATCGTGTGGCAGGCTGTGCTGAGACTTGTCCCGGAGGTTCATTCGTTTCTCGCTCGCGGATGATGAAAATCTACCGAAGTCGTCTCCAATGCATTCCCACACCGGATACACGGGCTGTTCGACTGTTTGGCGAAGTGGAGTATTTTGCGATGGCCGGCGGCGGGAGAACAGCTGTGGCGGGAGGCCACAAATTTTTTTGAAAAGTGGTTGACTTATGGGTACCGCCTGTGCTATGATTGACACGTTATGAAATGAAGAAGAGTATCCACTCTCACCCTGGCACAGG
>JAJPZP010000238.1:1993-5654 GCA_021204285.1 Lachnospiraceae bacterium
CGAAGCCTCCGGTATGCAAGATTATCGATTACGGAAAGTACCGCTATGAGCAGTCGCGCCGGGAGAAAGAAGCGAAAAAGAAGCAGAAGACCGTCGAGATCAAGGAGGTTCGGCTCTCCCCGAATATCGACGAGAATGACCTGAACACGAAGGTCGGCGCCGCGAAGAAATTCATCCAGAAGGGCGACCGCGTGAAGGTGACGCTCCGTTTCCGCGGGCGTGAGATGGCGCATACGCAGAACGGGCGGAAGATTCTGGATCTGTTCGCGGAGCGCATGGCGGACGTCGCCGTCGTTGACAAGGCCCCGAAGATGGAGGGCCGCAGTATGACCATGTTTTTAACGGAAAAGCGTTAAAATATTGTAGCAGATTTCACAGGAGGAACAAAGACATGCCAAAAGTAAAGACAAAAAGAGCAGCTGCGAAGCGTTTTAAAAAGACCGGGACCGGCCAGCTAAAGAGAATGAAAGCATATAAGAGCCATATCCTGACCAAAAAGTCCGCGAAGAGGAAGAGAAATCTTCGCCAGGCGACTATCACGGATGCGACGAATGCGCCGACCATGAAGAAGATTTTACCATATTTATAAGGACCGGAAGTTAAGGAGGAAAAGAAATGGCACGAATCAAAGGCGGATTGAACGCCAAAAAGAAGCATAACAGAGTATTAAAGCTCGCGAAGGGCTATAGAGGAGCAAGAAGCAAGCAGTATCGCGTTGCGAAGCAGTCGGTCATGAGAGCGCTGGCAAGCTCCTACGCGGGACGTAAGCAGAGAAAGCGCCAGTTCCGGCAGCTCTGGATCGCCCGTATCAACGCGGCGGCCCGCATGAACGGACTGTCCTACAGCAGATTCATGTATGGACTGAAGAGCGCGGGCGTGGAAATCAACCGTAAGATTCTCGCTGATCTGGCGGTGAATGACGCGGCAGCCTTCACGGCCCTGGCGGACACAGCGAAAAAAGCGCTGAATGCATAAGTAGACGAAAGCCCTTGGTTCCGCCGAGGGCTTTTCTGTAAGACATAAAAGAAAGAAGGAATGATTATGACGAAAGTAGAGATTATCTCCGGATTTCTCGGAGCGGGCAAGACGACGCTGATCAAGAAACTTCTGAAGGAGGCTTTTGCCGGGGAGCAGGTCGTCCTGATTGAAAATGAGTTCGGCGAGATCGGCATCGACGGTGGATTCATGAAGGAGGCCGGTATCCAGATCACGGAGATGAACTCGGGCTGCATCTGCTGCTCGCTGGTCGGCGACTTCGGCACGGCGCTGAAGGAGGTCATTGACACTTACGCACCCGACCGCATTCTGATTGAGCCTTCGGGCGTCGGCAAACTCTCGGATGTGGCGAAGGCGGTGCGCGACGTAGCGAAATATACGCCGGTAGAAATCAACAGTTCCGTGACCGTTGTGGATGGATTGAAATGCCGCATGTATATGAAGAATTTCGGTGAGTTCTTCAACAATCAGGTCGAGTACGCGGGGACGATCGTCATCAGCCGCACCCAGAAGATGTCGGAGGAAAAGCTCGCGGCCTGCGTCGCCATGCTGCGCGAAAAGAATGAGAAGGCGACCATCATCACGACGCCCTGGGAGGAGCTCTCGGGTGATCAGATTCTCGCGGCAATGCAGCACCAGGATCTGATCATGAAGGAGGAGCTCGAGGAGATGCATGAGCATCACCACGATCACGACGACGAGTGCGGCTGCGGTCACGAGCATCATCATGATCACGACGAGTGCGATCACGACCATGAGCATGGGCACCATCATGACCACGATCATGAACATGAACATCACCATGACGACGACGAGTGCGGCTGCGGCCATGACCATCATGACCACGACCACCATCATCACCATGCGGATGAGGTTTTTTCGAGCTGGGGGCAGGAGACGCCGAAGAAATACAGCGAGGAGCAGCTGCGCGATATCCTGAAAAAGCTCTCCGATGACGACGAGTGCGGCATCATTCTGCGCGCGAAGGGCATCCTGCCCTGCACGGATGGAACCTGGATTCACTTCGATATGGTTCCGGAGGAGTATGAGATCCGGCGCGGCGCGGCGGACTACACGGGCCGCCTGTGCGTGATTGGTTCCCATTTGAACGAGGATGAGCTCCGGAAGCTGTTTGAGCTGGCATAAATGAGGTGAGGGCTATGGCGAATATTCCTGTTTTTGTCATACATGGATTTCTGGAGAGCGGCAAGACCCGTTTCGCCTGCGAGACGCTCGCGGACGACTACTTCTCCGGCGGCGAGCGCAATCTCGTCATCGCCTGTGAGGAGGGAATCGAGGAGTACGAGGACGATCTCCTTAAAAAGAGCAACACCACTCTGGTTGTGCTGGAGGATAAGTCGGAGCTGAATGAAAAATTCCTGACGCAGTGCCAGAAGAAATATAAGCCCACACAGGTCATCGTGGAGTACAACTGCATGTGGACGCTCGACTATCTGCGCGACATGACAATGCCGCGCGGCTGGTTCACAGCGCAGGTGATCACGATGGTGGACGCTTCGACTTTCGACGTCTATCTGAAGAATATGAAGTCCCTCTTTATGGAGATGGCGCGGGACGCGGATCTGATCATTTTCAACCGCAGTGATGAGACGACGCCCGCCGCCATGTACAAGCGCAACATGCGCGCGGTGAACCCGCGGGCGCAGGTCGTCTTCGAGACCGAGGGCGGAGAACCGCTCGAGTTTGAGGAAGAAATGCCCTTCGACGTCAATGCGGACGTGATCGAGATCGAGGACGCGGATTACGGGATCTGGTACATCGACGCGATGGAACACCCGGAGAAGTACGACGGAAAGACGATGGCTTTTAAGGCAATGGTGTACAAGGGCGCGCGGCTGCCCAAGGGCTACTTCGTGCCGGGCCGCAGGGCGATGACCTGCTGCGCGGACGACACGGCCTTCATTGGTTTTCTCTGCAGCTCGTCCTATGTCGATCGCCTGAAAAACGGGCAGTGGGTCACGCTGACGGCGAAGGCTCATGTGGAGAAACGCCCCGAGTATCGCGATGAGGACGGTCTTGTGCTCGTTTCCGCAGGGTTGAAGAACGCGGAAAAACCGGACGAAGAGCTGGTATACTTCTAAAGAAAGTCCGGAAATCGAAAAAGAAATCGGGATTTTCAAAAAGGAATGAGCTTGCGGATGTATCCGCTCGCCATTCCTTTTTTATAATCAGCGACTTCTGCCAGCACCGCGGCCGCCTTATTTGTCTGCGAACAGAACCTTCAGAAGATTGATCGCCAGCGTCTTCTCCTCGGTGCTTCGATCGTGCATGATCTGAATCAGGATATTGATGCTGTTGTCGTCGGTGGCCACCACATAATCAGAAAGCAGGAAATCGACGGTGACGCCAAGACGGTTCACAAGCTTTACGAGTTTGTCCAGCGTCAGGCTCCGCTCCCCTCTCTCAATCTGTCCGATATAGGCGGTCGAGACGCCGATATCTTTCGCCAGTTTTTCCTGCGTGAGGTTCAGCCGCAGGCGCTCTTCGCGGACTCTTCTTCCCAATGCGTGATAATCCATTTTGCTACCTTCCTTCCCGCAACAATGAGTTTAACTAAATAATACACTGCAATTCTAAAAAAATTATAAACAATTTCTAAATTATTTTTGTGAGAAAACTTGTATTTTAGATACCAAAGGAGAAT
>JAJPZP010000270.1 GCA_021204285.1 Lachnospiraceae bacterium
AGAATGGCTGTACGGATCGCAAGCCCGGCTTTGTCGGTCACACGGCGGGAAAACATCGCGTTCTCATAAGTGTAGGTGGACGCCTCTTCGCGCAGGATTGCCTCCGGCGGTACGCCCTCCGTTGCAAGGATATCGCACAGGAATGCGCACTCCGTTGTAAAACGCGGATCGCCGGTAAAATGTCCGACGAGCTTCCCGTATTTTCCGGAAGGGAGAAGGAGCGGCGCATAACCCTCCTTCCAGAGCGCCGCGGCACGCACCGCCAGCACTCCCTCGTCTGAACCGGGGATGAAGATGATGTCCGCCCTCTCCGGCTCGTTCTCCAGAAAAATAAAATCTGTGTAAACGTCCACAAAACTCATGATTTTAAAATCCCGCTCTCATCGATCAGGCGTACAACGCCTTCGATCACCTCCGGCGGATAGACAAGCGCCATGCGTACATAACCTTCTCCAAGACTGCCGAACGCCGTACCTGGCGTGACGATAACGCCGGTCTGATCCATCAGCTCGAGCACAAACTTCTCACTGCTGCTGAAATTCCCGGGAATCGGCGCCCACACGAACATCGTACCCTGCCCGTCCGGCACATCCCAGCCGATACCCGTCAGACCGCGGCAGAGCGCGTGGCAGCGCTCCTCATAAGCCCTGCACTGCTCCTTCACACTGTCCTGCGGCCCGGTAAGCGCGGCGATCGCCGCCTTCTGGATCGGCAGGAAGATGCCATAGTCAATCTGAGAGCGGACATTTTTAAAATGCGCGATGATCTCCCGGTTTCCGAGGGCAAAGGAAATTCGCATTCCCGTCATATTATAGGATTTCGACAGTGAGTAAAACTCGATGCCGACGTCCATCGCCCCTTCATAGGACAGGAAAGACTTCCCTTCCCTGCCGCCGAACACAATGTCCGCGTAGGCATTGTCGTGGAGCAGCATCACATTGTATTCCTTCGCGAAAGCGATCGCCTTGCGATAGAAGTCGTCGTCCGCGACGGAACAGACCGGATTCGCAGGATAGGACAGGATCATAAATTTTGCCCTGCGCGCACTCTCCTCCGAAATGTCCCGGAAATCCGGGAGAAAATTGTTTTCACGGTAGAGCGGATAGGTTTCGAGCTTTGCGCCCATCAGTTCCGGCCCCGCACCAAAAACCGGATAGCCCGGATTCGGCACCAGCACCGTATCGCCCGGATCGCAGAGCACCAGCGCAATGTGCGCCATACCCTCCTGCGAGCCATACATGCTCATGATCTGATCGGTCGCGAGCTCCACGCCGAAACGGCTCCTGTAAAAATCACTGACCGCCTGCAGAAGCTCCGGACGATCCACCAGCGCGTACTTATAATTCTCCGGATCTTTGCATGCCTCCACCATCGTCTCCATAATATGCGCGGGCGGCGCAAAATCCGGCGTTCCCACTGAAAAATTGTAGACCGTGCGTCCCGCCGCGAGCAGCTCGTCCTTCTTCGCGTTCAAAACCGAGAAGATGCCCTCCGGCATATTGGATCTGTCAGAAAAAATAAGTTCCATATCATTTGCATTCCTTTGCAGTTCTCATTCCATTGTATTAAAATAATATGGAAAGTCAAGTTTTGAAGTCGAGAATAAAAAGTCCTTGTCAATCTTCTCTTCTTCTGCTATCTTTAGAGAAAACACAGCGCGGCAATCCTGCATATTTCGTTTTGGGACGCTGTGAAAACTTTACGAATTTGAGAGGTTATAAAGATGGCCAGTACATGTGATGAAGCAAAATGCACCGGCGACTGCTCCACCTGCAGCGCCGAAGATTTGACGGTAACCCTGACGCTGGACGACGACTCCCAGGTCGAGTGCGCGATCGTCGGCATCTATGAAGTCGGAAAACAGCAGTACATCGCCCTGCTCCCGCTTGACCAAAACGGCGAAAACCAGGACGGTGAAGTCTATCTCTACCGCTACGAGACGAGTCCGTCCGGCGCACCCATACTTGGCAACATTGAGACAGACGAAGAGTACGAGGCGGCTTCCGAGGGTTTCGACGAGATGCTCGACTCCATGGAGTACGACGAGCTCGTACCGGAGGAGGAAGTGGCAGAGTAAAGGGACTTTTATTATATATGTTTGATTTTAAAATCTCGCTCCGTCTCGCGGCGCAGATCTTTCTTCGCGATATCCGCACGCTTGTCATAGAGCTTCTTGCCGCGGGCGAGCCCGATCTCCACTTTCGCAAGATTTCCCCGGAAATAGACGCGTAAGGGGACGATCGTGTAGCCCTTTTCGGCTGTCTTCCCGAGCAGCTTATTGATCTCCGCCCTGTGCAGCAGAAGCTTGCGCACGCGCAGCGGATCACGGTTAAAAATATTTCCCTTCTCATAGGGACTGATGTGCATATGATAAATAAATACCTCGCCCTTCTCAATCTTCACGAAAGACTCTTTGATGCTGCACTTTCCCATGCGCAGGGACTTCACCTCCGTACCGTGCAGGGATATCCCCGCCTCGAAGGTTCCCTCAATGAAATAATCGTGATAGGCTTTTTTATTGTTCGCAATCAGTTTCACACTGTCTTTTCCCATAATTCCTCCAAAACCTGATCCGGCGGCGCCATTCATCAGAAACTGCAGAAAACAACGGTATTAAACCAGAAAGGCACTTCTGCTTATGTACAGAAGTGCCCCAATCAATCCCGATCTGCTTAAAAGACGCTCAGGTTCAGAATGATCGCCAGAACAAAAAACAGCACCAGCATGATCTTCGTCCACTTTGCGATGGCTCCCTCCATCGAACGGCTCTTGTTCTTTCCCCAGTAGGTGTCCACCGCACCCGCAAGGGCACCGAGTCCATCCGACTTGCCCTCCTGCATAAGCACCAGCACGGTCGCCACGATACATATCAGCACAAATATCGCCATGAGAATATATCTCAGAATCTGCATTTTCACACCTCCTATGCGTCAAACAAAAGCATTGTAGCACAGCTTTCCAAAAATTACAACACCTTTGCAAGGAAACTTTTCAGCCGCTCGTTCTGCGGATTTCCAAAGAATTCCTGCGGCTCATTCTCCTCCATGACGATGCCCTCGTCGATGAATATGACGCGTGTGGCCACCTCCCGGGCAAATCCCATCTCGTGCGTCACAACCACCATCGTCATACCCTCGTCCGCGAGCTTCTTCATGAGCTCCAGCACTTCGCCGACCATCTCCGGGTCGAGCGCGGAGGTCGGTTCGTCAAAGAGCATAACCTTGGGCTTTATCGCAAGGGAGCGCACGATCGCGATCCGCTGCTTCTGCCCTCCCGAGAGCTGATTCGGATAGGCATCCGCCTTGTCCTCCAGATTCACGAGCTTTAAGAGCCGCATCGCCTCCTGCTCCGCCTCGGATTTGTTCATAATCTTCGCGCGCTGCGGGGCAAGCGTGATATTATCCTTCACCGTCAGGTTTGCGAACAGATTGAAGTGCTGGAACACCATGCCCATGTGCTGCCGCACCTTATTGATATCCGTCTTCGGATCGGTGATCTCCTGTCCGTCGAAAACGATCGAGCCCGCAGTCGGCTGCTCCAGCAGGTTCAGACAGCGCAGGAAAGTAGATTTGCCGGAGCCGGACGGTCCGACGATGACGACCTTCTCTCCGGGGGCGATGTGGGTATTGATCTCCCTGAGCACCTGATGATCGCCAAATGATTTCGATAAGCCTTTAACGTATATCACTCTGTCTTAACCTCCCCTCCAGTTTTCCAAGCAGCCATGTCAGGAACAGCACCATGACCAGGTAGATGGCTGCAATCGCAAAGAACGGCACGAAGGCCTGGTAGGTCTTCGACTGGATGATCATCGCACCCTTGGTCAGATCCTTGAGGCCGATAACCGTCACGATCGAAGTCTCCTTGAGCAGCGTGATCAGCTCATTGCCGAGCGCGGGAAGCACGTTCTTGAAGGCCTGCGGAATAATGATGAAACGCATCGTATCCGCATAGCTCATGCCGAGGGAACGGCCTGCCTCCATCTGCCCTGCCTCGATCGACATGATGCCGGAACGGACGATCTCCGCTATGTACGCGCCGGAGTTGATGCCGAAAGTGACGATCGCGCAGCGGATCATATTGCTGTCCGTCGCGCGGGCGCTGGCCCAGATGACGAACCACATGATCAAAAGCTGCACCATCGTAGGTGTCCGCCGCATCACCGTCAGATAGACCTTGCAGACCCCATTCAGGAATTTCAGAACCGGTCCTCTCTTATTTGCCGGCTGCTGATCGTGCGCCGAGCGGACGATCGCGATCAGAACCCCGATCACCAGACCGAGGACCAGCGCGCAGGCTGTCACAAGCAGTGTGATCCCGATTCCGCGGACAAAATACTGGTAATTATTGTCCAGTATAAAGGTCTGGTAAAGCCCCAGCTTCAGGCCGCTGATTAAATTTTCCAAGCCGTCTCCCCCTTTCAGAAAACGGGGGTGTTCAAAGCTTTATGCTGAACACCCCCGTTGATGCTCTTTCCATGGCTGCCCTGACTCCATGTGGACTGCCAAAGCCCATCTGGGCCTGCAGCTTCACGCAATGTCTGAGAATGCCATTATTCTGCCGTAATATAAGTATCAAGAATGCTCTGCACCGTGCCGTCCGCCATGAGCTCCGCAAGAGCCGCGTTCAGCGCGTCAAGCAGCGCCTCATTGTCCTTGGAAACCGCGATCGCGTACTCCTCGATGACGTACTCCGTATCGAGAATCGCGAGTCCCTCATTGGCCTCCACGAAAGCAAGCGCCGGCTGCTGGTCGATAACAACGCAGTCCACCTTGCCCTGCAGAAGCGCCTGCACTGCGGTCGCGCCGTTCGTGTAAGCGATCACTCTGTCCTCACCATAGTCATCGGAGCAGTAGATATGTCCGGTCGTGCCTTCCTGTACGCCGATCAGCAAATCCTCGTTGGACAGATCGTCCACGGAGGTAATGTCGGAACCTTCCGGCACGATGATCACCTGTACGCCGGTCGCATAGGAATCGGTGAAGTTCACGTTCTCCAGTCTGTCCTCCGTCACGGTCATGCCCGCGATGCCGACGTCAATCTTGCCGGACTGCACAGAGGTAATGATGGACGAGAAGTCCATATCCACGATCTCAAGTGTGAGACCAAGTTTTTCCGCCAGCGCCTCCGCGATCTCCGCATCGATACCGATGACAACATCCCCGTCATAGTACTCATAGGGCGGGAACGCCGCGTTCGTGCCCATCGTCAGCACGCCTTCGGTAACCGTCGTCACCTCAGCTGCCTCCTCAGACTCCTCCCCCGCTTCTTCGGTCTCCAATGCGGCCTCGGTCTCTTCCTCGGCCACCTCTTCTTCCGTCTCCTCTTCCGTCGTCTCCTCTGTCGTATCCGCTGTCGTCGAACTGCTGCTTCCGCATCCAGCCAGAAGCGCCGCCATGCTCAGACAGAGAACCGCACTTACGATTTTCTTCTTCATAATGTCTCCTCCTGTAAATTGATCTTTGTGGGCTGTGTTTTCCGAAACCCGCTGCACTTATTATAATGAAAACTCTGTGAAATGCAAGCGCTTTCGCATATATATTCAGTCTAATTTATATGTTTTATAAATTTTTCCCTCCAGATTCTTCCAGAGATACAACCGTTCCTCATAGCTCATGTAACTGTGTTCACTG
>JAJPZP010000019.1 GCA_021204285.1 Lachnospiraceae bacterium
TATGGGCAGATGTTCATCCGTCCCGTGTGACGATCCCAATGAGGTGGGATTACCAAATGCCTTACGGAATTATTTATGCAAAGCATCCATCGGAAATCGTGGAGGCATTCATTGCAAAAATCAAACAAAGCTCAGAGATTTGATTGGCAGCAGTTAGTTTTTCAGGGACAGCGGCTGCCTTTCTTTTATTTTCCGCAACTGACTTCCGCCGTGCCCTGCGTCCACCACCACAACCGGATTCTCTGTGCGCACCTCCACCTGTGTCTGCGACACGCGCTGCCAGCCCTGCCCCGCCAGCGCGCAGGCGCAGAGAATCAGAACGACGGACATCAAAAGTTCCAGCTTTTTCTTATCCAAATAAAATACCTGCCGCATATACTCTTACCCTGAATATATGCGACAGGCCTCAAAAATAATCTTTCGTGATATCAGTTCAGATACTTCAGAATTATGTCCCAGATCGTCGAGCGCTCAAACCCTAGCCGCCACTCAGCGACACCAGCCAGCTCGTACTCTTTGATCAGTTTCATCTTCTCCTCGATGGACTCTTCCTCTTCCATCCACATCTGATAAATACAGTTTTCGTATTCAAACTCTACATAATACTGATGGGTAACTTCGTCCCAGATTGCCGAAACTTCATTGTTCACAAGCTTCTGATCGGCAGCGTCCATACCGAGCGCCTCGCTCGTTACATTTCCGTCTTCATCGGTCTTCCAGAAACGCGTGTAGAACGGGATCGCATTGATCACCTTCTCTGCCGGAACCTCCTCCAGCGTGTCCTGGATACCCTGCTCCACGAAATCATAGGACGCGACCGACCCGGCCTCCTCGGAGCCGGAATAATGCTCGTCATATCCCATGATAATCACATAATCCGCAAACACACCCTGCTCTGCACGGTCATAGTGATCGGAAGAACCCGTCGGCACATAGTTGTCAACGGAAAGGACAATACCATTGATCCGGCACATAATTGACAGTTCCCGGATAAACTGGACGTAAGCTCTGCCGCACTCCTCCGTGACCGCCTCAAAGTCCACGTTGATGCCGTCCAGACCGTACTGAATCGCCGCGGCGATCAGCTGATTGACCAGACGCTGACGGCTCGAGGTCTTCGACAGGGTCTCATAGGTACTGACTCCCTCCGTAAAATTGTCCACCAGAGCCCAGACCTCCAGGCCCTGCTGATGTGCATAGGTCACATAGCTCTGGCTCGCCAGTGAGGAGATATTGCCGTCCGTATCTGCAATCGAGAACCAGGTCGGCGAGATCGTCGTCAGACCCTTCGTGTCCGCAATCCGGGTCAGGAGCTGGTCATTGGCGTCTGTGTTGGTCACCTGATGCCAGGCCATGTTAATTGTATAATCCTTCGTAATACTTGTGTACTCCGGCTCTTCAAACTCCGGCTCTTCGATCGTCTCCTGCGTAACGGAAGAGATGTTCTTATCACGGATATATCCGATATAACCATCTTTCGTCAATACACGGGTCCACTCTTCGATCTCTTCCTCTTCCTCGAGGACATACGCCGTCGTCGCCTTCTCTACCGTCGTCAATATTGGACTCTTAATGCCCGCCTGATAGCGTACCACCGCATTCTTCTGCGCCGTTACGACATCGTGGCTGCCAAACTCTGTGACGATGTGTATGCGATTTGGCTCCTCCCAGTATTCATAAGTAAAATTTGTATATTTCTGAACAAAATCGAGCGCCACATAAGCGTCACTCCCATCAACGCGCAGAATCACATAATCCTCGCTCTTGCTCGCCTTCGCGACCGTGTAACCCGACTCGCCTGCCCCCACACTGACTAGCTCGGTCGGCAATGCGTACAGGTACAGATTTTCCGTGGAATCCCAGTAAAAGCGGGTATTCAGATAGTCGTATACGGTCTCCACGTCAAGATATACCGTACCGTCAATATAGCGTGCCTTCTCATCCAGAATCGTATTATTCAGAATGATGGCCATATCATCCGTATCGGTCAGGTCAAAATAAGCGTCCAGATCCGCCTGTTCCTTTGATGGAGAATACTTTTCATACAGCATTTTCCCGACAAGAATTCCGGCAATCAGAACGATCAAAAAAAGCGCGACAAGCACCGGTATCAATTTAGGGTTAAGTCTCCTCCGTCTACGTCGATGCAGCCGTTTCTGCGGTCTTCTCTTCTCCCTCTGCTCTTCTCTCATCATGAAAACCCTCCTGCATGAGTCTCATCTTCCGCACATTCTCAGTATAGCACACGGCAGGCTGCATCCGCAACCTGCCTGGAAAAATCACCTGTATCTTTGCCGCACAATCTCATAGGCCAGCACGCCCGCCGCCACTGAAGCGTTGAGGGAATCAATGTCACCTTTCATGGGAACAGAGGCAATCAGATCGCATTTCTCCCGCACCAGGCGGCTGACTCCTTCTCCCTCACTCCCGATCACAAGGCCGATCGGCCCTTTTAAGTCAAGATCATACATCGTCGTCCCGTCCATATCCGCGCAGACAAACCAGAGTCCTCTCTTTTTCAGCTCGTCGATCGTCGCTCCCAGGTTCGTCACCTTCGCGACCGGCGTGTAATTAAGAGCACCCGCGCTCGCGCGCGCCACCGTGGCAGTCAGACCGACCGCACGCCGCTTCGGGATGATGACCCCGTGCGCCCCCGCCAGATTGGCCGTGCGGATGATTGCGCCGAGGTTGTGCGGATCCTCGATATTGTCGAGCAGAATGAGAAAAGGCGCTTCCCCTTTTTCTTCTGCGATTTTCAGAATCTCTTCCACCTCTGCATACGCGTAGGCCGCAGCATACGCGATTACACCCTGATGCTTTCCGGTCTCAGACATCTGATTGAGCCGCTCCTTTGCGACAAAGCTGACAATTGTGTCCTGCTTTCTCGCCTCGCGCAGGATTGTGTTCACCGGACCATCCTGGCAGCCCTTCAGCACATACAGTTTATCGATGGTCTTTCCACTGCGAAAAGCCTCCAGGACCGCATTGCGGCCTTCTATTGTCATCTCTTCATATCTCACGGCGTTCCTCCCGTCCGCTCAAGGCCCAGCTTTATAAGGTCTATCATCCTCGTCATCTGATCCGTCAGGTAGAGATAACCCATCAGCGCCTCGAAGCCCGTCGCACACCGATAATCATGCATTGACGCATTCTTCGCCATCGATGCCGGATGCGCGTTGCGCCCTCTGCGGAAATACTGCTGTTCCTCCTCGGAGAGCTCGTCCATCAGTGCGTCGACCAATGCCGACTGCGCGGAAGCCTTCACATAGGCACTCGCCTCCTTATGGAGTGCGTTCGCGCTGCGATTTCCCCGCTCTACCAGAATCGTCCGGATGATCAGATCGTAAATCGCGTCCCCAATATAAGCCAGCGTAGCCGGTGAATAAGTGCGAATGTCCACCTCAGGAAGTCCGAAACGCTCCCGCAGATAACTCATGCTCTCTTCCATTTCACGCCCTCGCGGGTATCCTCCAGAACAATCCCTTTCTCCAGCAGCTCTGCGCGGATCTCATCGGCACGCGCAAAATTCTTTGCTTTTCTGGCAGCTGTGCGCTCCGCGATCAGATTCTCGACGTCCTCATCGAGCAGCTCCTCTTTCCGCTCCGTGATGATGCCAAGGATATCGCAGAGCTTCTGCAGCTCCTCAAGTAATCCGTTCGCAAACGCACTGCCGGAGCCCTCTGATGCATGAGTGTTCGCGTATTTCACGAGGTCAAAGACCGCCGCAATCGCATCCGCGGTGTTAAAATCATCGTCCATCGCGGTTTCGAACTGTGTGACAAATTTCTCCGCCTCCGCAAGCTCCCTGCTCTCCTCCTCGTTCAGCTCCCCGCGCACAGCATGCTCCGCAATGAAACGGAGGTTGTCCGCAGCCGTCAGGATGCGCTCGAGCGCGTTTTTCGAGGCCTCCATCAGATCCGCGCTGAAATTCAGCGGGCTGCGATAATGTGCGCTCAGCATAAAGAAACGCAGCACCTGCAGGTCATATTTCTCTGAAATCTCGCGCACGGTAAAGAAATTCCCGAGCGACTTCGACATCTTATGGTTGTCGATATTCAGGAAGGCGTTGTGCATCCAGTAGCGCGCGAATTCCTTGCCGCTGCAGGCCTCGCTCTGCGCAATCTCGTTCTCATGATGCGGGAAGATCAGATCCTCGCCGCCGCCGTGAATATCGATCTGCTCACCCAGATATTTCTTTGACATGACCGAGCACTCAATATGCCAGCCCGGGCGGCCGTCACTACAGGGGGAAGTCCAGTAGGGCACGCCCTCCTTCTTCGGCTTCCAGAGCACAAAATCCAGCGGATCATCCTTCTCATCTTCTCCGGACACAAGCAGCGCGCGGTTGCCGCCCTGCAGCTCGTCCAGATTTTTGTGGGACAGCTTCCCATAATCCGTGAAACGACGTGTCCGGTAATAAACCGTTCCATTCACCTCATAGGCGTAGCCCTTCTCCACCAGCGTGGAGATCATGTCAATCATACCGTCGATCTCCTGCGTCGCGAGCGGATGCGTCGTAGCCGGGCGGATATTCATGCCTTCCATGTCTTTTTTGCACTCTGCAATATAACGCTGCGAAATCTCCTCCGCAGAAACGCCCTCCTCGATCGCCTTTTTGATAATCTTGTCGTCCACATCGGTGAAATTGGACACAAAATTCACTTCATAACCACGGTGTTCAAAATAACGCCGCACTGTGTCGAAGAAAATCATCGGCCTCGCGTTACCGATATGGATCAGATTGTATACGGTCGGTCCGCAGACATACATGCGCACCTTCCCTTCCTCCAGCGGAATAAACTCTTCTTTTCGCTTTGATAAAGTATTATAAATACGAATCACGTTCCGTCTCCTCCTTCTATCTTCCCTTTCAGCTCATCCAGCTCCTCCTGCAGCTTCCGGTTCTCCTCGCGCAGCTCGTTGATCGCGTCCATGACCGGATCCGGCAGGTTCGTATGATCCAGAAACTCCCTCGGTATCCGTTTATTGGCCTTCTTCACGATGCGTCCCGGCACGCCCACGACCGTACAGTCTGCGGGCACCGGTCCCAGGACAACGCTCCCCGCCCCGATCTTTGTATTCTCCCCGATCGTACAGGAACCGAGCACCTTCGCTCCTGTACCGACCA
The DNA here is from genome assembly GCA_021204285.1 of Lachnospiraceae bacterium. Lineage (GTDB taxonomy): Bacteria > Bacillota > Clostridia > Lachnospirales > Lachnospiraceae > Hominiventricola. The sequence goes on from JAJPZP010000019.1 coordinate 5,129, forward strand.
TCACATTGTCCTCCAGCGTGGGATGACGCTTACCATGCTCCTTGCCGGTACCGCCCAGCGTCACGCCCTGGTAGAGCGTCACGTTATCGCCCAGGATCGCCGTCTCGCCGATAACCACACCCGAGCCATGGTCGATAAACAGTCCCTTTCCGATCGTCGCGCCCGGATGGATCTCAATACCGGTCTTCCTGGCTGTCCGCTGGGAAATCCAGCGGGCGAGAAAGTAATGACCCCTCCTGTACAGCTTATGCGCTATCCGATACCGCAGAATCGCTTTGAAGCTCGGATAGAGAAATACCTCCAGATTGGATTTGATCGCGGGATCGCGTTCGCGGATCACCGCAATTTCTTCTCTCACAAAACTGACCAGTCCCATAAGCTTCCTTTCCTAATTAAAACACGAAACCTTCGTCCCCGTACAGAGACGAAGGTATCCGCGCTCTTTTCTCAACCTTCTATAGAATATGAAATAACTCAGTTT
>JAJPZP010000141.1:0-4077 GCA_021204285.1 Lachnospiraceae bacterium
ATATCGTTATAGTTTTTACTTTCAGGGAAATCCTCGTCCTCCATCCGGACATGATTCTCCATCAGATAGATTGCCAGCGTGTCACGTACTCTGCTTCTGGGAATCCGGTATGAAATTTCTCTGTCATACTCATGGTAGATGATCTGCAGACAGTCCGCATAGATTCGATGATTGCTGTTACTCGCAAGATAATTGAAAAAACCTGTCGGTATCACATCAAATAAATTTTGCATGGCAGTCGCTCCTCCCCGGCGTTCTTTCCGGATGCTGATGCCATTATAACACCGAAGAGCAGCGGATGTCATTCTTTTTGTCTTATAATCTCACATCGCCCGGAACACTCCATAAAGATCCAACAGTCCATAACCCCAGTTCCGGTTTGGATAAGTGAAGAGCTCCGGCCTCGCGGCTCCACGCACCAGGTAGCGCTGCACTGCGGCGCTCTCCATGGCGGGCGCGTTTCCGCGGACAATTCCCCACTCCAGCAGCAGCGCACAGGCGCCCGCGCCGATAGCTGCCGCGGCACTCGTACCGCTGAGTGTGCCCGGGATCCCTCTCGTATTCACGGCCGATACCTCCACAGCAGGCGCGGCGACGTCGGGAGCAAGCCGTCTGTTTCGTGTATAGCCGCGGCTCGCCTCCTGCCAGACGGACGAACTACGGGCATCATAACCCGCGAAGGAAATCACACCCTCCGCATCCGCCGGGCAGGTCACTGTCGTGTCCGGGTCAGGCCGCAGGAAATACGTTTCTCTGCCGAGGAAATTCGTAACCGGCAGCCAGGCATGAAAACTGCAGGCGAAGTCTCCGGCCGAAAACACCCGTATCGTCCAGATTCCTTCCGTCGGCTCCTGAAAAGCGAGCAGCAGCCGTTCATCGCCAGAGATCGGTTCTGACCACTCATACTGAATATCCAGAATCGTCTGTTCAAAGATAAAATCATAGCGCGCTCTCTCATTCCTGCGCAGCGCGGACTCCGGCACGCGCTCGCCGCCCGGCGCGATGACCTCAGCACTGAGAAGTCCCGGCGCGTCTCCCCAGAGATTCATCTGAAATCCCTCTACATTCGCGCCCACCCGCAGTTCCAGATCTACATAGTCCGTAGGCACCGGGATCATGCCATAGAAATGGTGAGCCGCATTCCCCTCATTTCCCGCCGCTGCGGCGATCACCCGACCGGCCTTCCGCGCCAGCGTCTGGAGATACTGCCCGAGTGCCGTCTCCCCTGTGTGCCCGCCGGCATTGCTGCCGAGCGCGATGCAGATAACAAGCGGCTTCCCCTCCTGACTGGCCAGCTCATCGAGCCAGCGGACCGCCAGCATGAGATCCGCCTCCTCATAAGCGATGACATCCTGCGGGATTCGCTGCATTTCCCGCATAAAAGGCTTCGCTTCTTTCAATTTCACGAAGGCGATCTGCGCCTCAGGAGCGGCTCCTGTGAAATCCATATCGGGAAGCTGCGAACCTGCGGCGATCGACGCCACTTTCGTGCCATGTCCGCTCTCATCCCGTCCCGGCAGTTCTTCCCATCCCTCTGCCAGCATACGGTCGATATCCGTCGATGTATAAGCGCTGCCATACAAAAAACCTTCCGGCGCTGTCCTGCTCTGGTCAGTCTGATCCCACAGCGCGAGCACCCGGCTGCGTCCGCCGCCCGTCCGGAAGACCTCCTGCTCCAGCGCGATGCCGGAGTCCAGAAAACCGATGATCACGTTCTCCCCCGACAGCTCCAGCGCCGGCTGTCGCTGAATGGCATAGATGCCGCTCTTCTCAAGGCTCTCCATTTCCATCGGCGCATAGCAGGCCATCCCCGTAAAATCTCCGACCGGCAGACTCTGTCGCGCCCCGAACAGCCGCTCCCTTTCCACATAAAAAACCGTAAAAACAGGACTCACCCGCTGCACACACTGTGCATACAGCAGAGAATCCTCCGTCGGCGGTTCCGTGTCCGTCTTCCATATCAGATCAACATAATCATTCGAGAGAATCGCGTCCCGACAGGTCATGGCTTCTCACTTCCACGCAGCATCCCTATATAGTATGATATAAAGCTTATGTGCGTGCAGGATTTTGAAAAACTCAGCAACCGCTGTCTGCACTCATCCCAGGATTCCCAGATATCCGGCCACAATGCCGACCAGTGCCGATGCCCCGATATAGACAACCGGATGCCTGTTCCACTTTTTGATCGCCAGATAGATCAGTACAGCCAGTACGATTCCGAACCAGTTGAAAGCGCCTAGCGGATCGGTCGGCAGATCGGTAACCGTGAGCAACGTCGTCAGCACCACAGAAAAGCCTGCCGCAGCGATGAGCCCCGTGGAAGCCGGACGCAGTCCGTAGAAAGCATTCTGCACAATGACGCTGCTCTTAAACTTCTGAAGCACTTTGGAGATCAGAATAATCACAATGATCGAAGGCGTTACCAGTCCAAGCGTCGCCACAATGCCGCCGATCACCCCACTCGCATGGAAGCCTGCGTAGGTCGCCGCATTGACGCCGATCGCGCCGGGCGTTGACTCGGAGATCGCGATCAGATCTGTCAGATCATGTGTGGTAAACCAGCCAGTCTTCTGGCTGATCTCCTGCAGGAAGGGCAGCGTCGCGAGTCCGCCGCCGATCGCGAACAGCCCCGCCTTGAAAAATTCATAGTATAATCTCAGCAGCAACATCTTAAGCCACCTCCTTCTTGCCGTTTCCGCCGTGCAGCACCACACCTGCCACCCCGGCGATCACGACGTATACAATCGGTGAGATGCTTGTCAGATTCGGATAAAAGCTCTGCGCCACCGTGAGAATTGCAGAAACAAGAAATACAGCCAGGAAGATCACCGTCGTTGGCGAGTCAATCACCGATTTTTTCCAGAGCTTCTGCACCGCATTGAAGATCAGCACGCACACGCAGACGCGAATGCCCGAGAAGGCATACTGCACAATCGCCAGATCCGCGAAGTTCGTCAGGAAGGCCGCAATGATCGAGATGATCACCAGCGAGGGGAACACAACACCGAGCGTCGCTGCAATTCCCCCGATGATCCCGGCCTCCTTATAGCCAATAAAAGTCGCCGTATTGACCGCGATGATCCCGGGCGTGCACTGCCCGATCGCATAATAGTCTGTCAGCTCCTCCTCTGTCGCCCAGTGCCGGTTCTCTACCACCTCGCGCTGCAGCATCGGCAGCATCGCGTAACCGCCGCCGAAGGTCAGGCCGCCGATCCGCGCGAAGGTCAGAAACATATCTGTCAGTTTTTTTAACATTCTTCCACTCCTTTCCGATTCCGCTTGACATTATAGCACGCGGTATCCTATATTAAAATTATTGATTTTATATATTATATATACGATTTTGCTATAGGAGGAACGCATGGACTTAAAACAACTTTCTTATTTTACAGCAGTGGTTGAAGAAGGAACGATCTCCGCGGCAGCGCGCAGACTGCATCTCACCCAGCCGCCCTTGAGCGCACAGATGAAGGCATTGGAGGAAGAAGCCGGCTGCGTCCTCTTCGAACGCGGTTCCCGGCAGATCCGGCTGACTGCGGCCGGACAGATGCTCTATGGACGCGCACAGAAGATGCTGGAGCTTGCCGACATCACAGTGCGGGAACTGCAGGATTATCAGGAAGGGACGGGCGGAGTCCTGCGGCTCGGCGTCGTCTCCTCCATCGGTAGCAGCTTTCTGACCGGCGCCGTCCGCAGTTTTTGCACGGAGCATCCACAGATCAATTTTGAACTGACGGAGGGGAACACTTACCAGCTGCTGGATAAACTTTCATCCGGTCTCATTGAATTAGCCATCGTCCGCACTCCCTTCTCCGGACAGGGTCTCTCTTCTGTTCTGCTTCTGGAAGAACCTCTTCTGGCTGCAGGGCGTCAACAATATTTTCCTGCAAAAGATTCTCTGACGTTGGCTGATCTGAAGGATACGCCGCTCATCCTGTACCGCAGATGGGAACCCATCCTGTCAGAGTCTTTCCGGAATGCAGGATTTTTGCCGCGCATTTTCTGCAAAAATGACGATGCCAGAACTTCAGCAGCCTGGGCGGACGCAGGACTGGGTGTCACGATACTCCCTGC
>JAJPZP010000141.1:4087-5587 GCA_021204285.1 Lachnospiraceae bacterium
CTCCCTGCCTCCGCAGCCTGCTTTCTCGAAAATACAAATGTAAAAATTTGTCCTGTCGAAGAATTGAAACTCCGCTCCGGCATCTGCCTGGTCCACAGTGAAAATGCCTATATCTCCGCAGCGGCCCGTGCGTTCATGCAGCACCTTCCGGTATACGTTTCCGATGGAGCAGCCGACGAAGCATGAGGAACGCAATATATAAATTAAAGGCAAAAAAGTGCATATAAGGGAATGGCTTCAACAGAGTTTGTGTAATAAAAGTTCTCCTCCGATAAGCGGATTGCCCTCTGGGGCTTATATTTGTTAATAAACATTCCCAGACTTCTGGATTTGTTGTGCGTGCTCCGTTTACTCTCGACAGCAATCACGTCCCCATCTTTCTGAATAACAAAATCAAGCTCCGCCTGGCTGTTTTCAGGAGCCCAGTAATAAATCTGACTGCCCATGGAGGCGAGCTGCTGTCCTATATAATTTTCTGTGACCGCTCCCATAAACGTATTCGCCTCATTTAAGAGAATAATCCTCTGGGAAAGACCAGATTTTGCGACCAGCAGTCCGACATCGGACATATACAGCTTAAAGGACGACAGATTTTCGTAGACCGATATGGGAGCGCAACCCTGTTCGATTTTTCTGCACTTAATAACAATTCCCGCCTGCTCAAGCCAGTCAATGGAGACTCCGAACATCGAGCTACTTGCACCCCTTTGAATCACTTTATATTGAAATTTCTTATTATCCTTTGCAAGCTGTGCCGGAACAGAGTTAAAGGCCGCACGGATTTTTACCGTTTCCTCCTGCGAAGCATATTTTGCCATATCGGCAACGTAGTTGTTTAAAATCTCATTTTGTACATTCGGTACGAGAACAAGCCTGCCCCTCTCCGTATATTCTTTCACAGCGGCCGGCATTCCGCCGACGATCAGATAATAGTGGTATAATTCCAGCGCCTTTTTGTGGAGTACCTCGGGCAAGGCCTGCTTTTTATCATAGGCCATTCGAATTTCATCAATCAGTTCATCTTCAGCAAGCGCCCACATAAATTCTTCAAAATCGAGCGGATATAACGAAAGGCTGTGAACCTTGCCAACAGGGAACGAATAACTTTTTCTGTTTATTGCAACACCCAGGAGGCTTCCGGCTGCCGCAATATGATATTCGGGAGCCTGCTCGCAGAAATATTTGAGACTGGTAAGAGCCCTCTCGCACGATTGAATTTCATCCAGAAATAAAAGCGTCGTCTCCGGATTAATCTGCTCCCTGCCTACAGCCTCCAATAATTTAATAATTCTCTCCGGCCTTATGTCCTCATCAAAAATGGAAGCTACCGAAAGATTTGTTTCCAGATTGATATAAACAACATTCTCATAATTTTTTTCACCAAAATCCATGAGAATATACGTTTTACCAACCTGTCTTGCTCCATATAAGAGCAGGGGCTTCCTGTCACTGTTATTCTGCTTCCATTTTAATAATTCCTGTTCAATCTTTCTTCTCATG
>JAJPZP010000132.1:0-8652 GCA_021204285.1 Lachnospiraceae bacterium
AACAGACCATAGGCTCTTTTGTGGGCTTTGGGGGAGCCGGGGCTGTGGAGTGCATGGCGCTGGCCGGGATGGACTACTGTATCGTAGACACGGAGCATGGACCCTACGATGTGGAAAGCACCATGGATTTTATCCGTGCGGCAGAGATGCACGAGATGACTCCTCTGGTACGGGTGAAGGATGGAAACCGTAATTCGATCCTGAAAATGCTCGACATCGGGGCGAAGGGGCTGATCATCCCCTTCCTTGATACAGTAGATGCCATGAAAGATGTCGTTTCCTATGGAAAGTATTTTCCACTGGGTGACCGCGGCGTCGCCTTTGGGAGAGGAGCCGGCTATGGATATGCGGATCATGCAAAGAAGAGCCTGACGGAATATTTTGAGATCTGCAACCGGGAGACGCTTCTGATCCCGCAGTGTGAGTGCGTGGGCTGCCTGGAACACATCGAGGAGATCGTAGCGCTTGACGGTATCGACGGTATCTTCGTGGGTCCCTTTGACCTGTCCGCATCCATGGGGATGCCGGGGCAGTTCGATCATCCGGATTTCAAGGCGGCTGTGGCCCGCATTCTGAAGGCCTGTAAGGATCAGGGCAAGCTCAGCATCGTGTTCTGCAGCGACAGCAAGGTGGCAAAGACACGTCTCGAGCAGGGCTTTGACAGTGTGATGGTGGCCTGTGACTATACGATTTTTACGGAGGCCTGCCAGAACATCCTGAAAGAACTGCGCTGATAAGGGGGCGGGAGGATGAAAGCAGTACTTTTTGACGCCAGCTCCGCCATTGACGCGGATTACAGCATACAGCAGAAGATTTTTGAAGAGAATGGAATCGATTTTGTCGTCGGCGATGTGAAAAGCATGGAGGAGGCAAGGGAACTCTGCAGGGGAGCCGACGCGGCGCTGACCATCTATCAGGATGTGACAGGCGAACTCATGGACTGCATGCCGGACTGTAAGGTGATTGTCCGCCATGGCATCGGCTATGATCCGATCGACGTGGCGGAGGCCACAAAACGGGGTATCGCCGTGTGCAATATTCCGGATTACTGCATTGAAGAGGTAGCTACGCACACGATCGCTCTGATGCTGGCACTGATCCGCAAGCTCCATATCTATCATGCGAAGGTTCGGGACGGTATCTGGGTATCCAACAGCGATGAGTATCCGTTTTACCGGGTGTCCACGCTGACGCTGGGCCTGATCGGATTTGGAAATATTGCACGAAAGACGGCGGAATACGCGAAAGCTTTCGGAATGCGTCTGATTGCGTATGATCCTTATCTGAAGGAAGACGTATTCACAGATATGGGAGTGGAGAAAGCAGAGCTTGACGATCTTTATGCACAGGCGGATGTGGTATCCCTGCATCTTCCGCTGTTTGAAAACACCCGGCATATTCTGAACGCGGAGAGCTTTGCGAAGATGAAGGACGGCGTGTTTGTGATCAACACCGCCAGAGGGGCACTGATTGACCTGGACGCGCTGCTCGCTGCGATCGACAGCGGAAAAGTTGCGGCGGCCGGTATGGATGTGATCGAATGCGAACCGATCCGGGAGAAGAATCATCGGATTTTTGAAAGCGGGAGAGTGATTCAGACTTCGCATGTAGCTTATAATTCCACGGAGGCCAGCAAATCCCAGCTCACAAAAGCGGCACAGTCCGCGGTCAGAGTCCTGAAGGGTGAGCTGCCGCCAAATGTGGTGAACAGAAAAGAACTGTTAAATGCCTGAAAAGAAATCATAAAGGAGGAGAAACAACATGATTGAAAAAGAACGGGCAAGAACGATCTACAGGACCATGAACCGGATCCGCAGCTTCGAACAGAAGGCGCTGGATCTGTTTGAGGCCAACAAGCTTCGGGGTTCCGTACATCTCTACATTGGAGAGGAGGCTGTTGCATCGACGGTGTGTTCCCGGCTGAAGACGACGGATTATATTGCCAGTACGCATCGTGGGCATGGCCACTGTATCGCGAAAGGGGCAGACCTGGACAAGGCGATGGCAGAACTAATGGGAAAGGCTACAGGCTACTGCAAGGGGCGCAGCGGTTCCATGCATATCGCAGATCTGACGCAGGGCAATCTGGGCGCGAATGCCATTGTCGGAGGAGGTATCCCGATCGCGGTGGGTTCCGCGCTGGCCTCCAAGCTGCAGCACAACCAGAATGTCAGCGTTTCCTTCTTCGGAGACGGCGCATCAAATGAGGGTACCTTCCATGAGTCGCTGAACCTGGCGGCGGTCTGGAAGCTGCCGATTGTATTTGTCTGTGAGAATAATCTTTACGGAATTTCCGTACCGACCTGGCAGTCTACTTCTGTGAAGGATATCAGCGTCCACGCGCAGGGCTATGATATGCCCGGCTATACGGTGGATGGCAATGATGTGGAAGCGATTGACGAAGTCTTCGCGAAGGCTTATGAGAGGGCGGCCGCGGGAGAGGGTCCGTCTCTGATCGAATGCAAGACCTATCGCTGGATGGGACATTGGACCGGCGATCCGCAGCCTTACCGCACACGTGAGGAAGTGGCAGAGTGGAAGGAAAAATGCCCGATCAAACGCTATCGCGCAAAGCTTCTGGAGCAGGGGCTTTTTACAGAGGAAGAGCTGAATGAGATCGAGGCGGCAGCGAAGAAAGAGGCGGAAGAGGCAGCGGAATTCGCGCTGAACAGCCCTGAGCCCGATCCGGCAGGACTTTTGAACGATGTGTTTTATGAGGGAGGTGCCGAATAATGAGCAAAAAAACATACGCGATGGCGATTCGTGACGTGATGGCTGAGGAGATGCGCCGGGATGAGCGTGTCTTCATCATGGGCGAGGACGTGGAAACGCTGGGCGGCGTCTTTGGCTGCACCCGCGACCTTTATAAAGAATTCGGAACGGAGAGAGTGCGCAACACACCGATCTCGGAAGCGGCGATTGTTGGCGCCGGAGTCGGGGCAGCCTGCACCGGCATGCGCCCGATCGTGGAACTGATGTACATGGATTTTACCTTTGTGGCGATGGATCAGCTGATCAACCAGGCCGCGAAGACCCGTTATATTTTCGGCGGAAATGCGAAGATTCCGCTGGTTATCCGCGGACAGGAGGGAATTGGACGTGGGAATGCGGCAACCCATTCCCAGAGTGTGGAGACGATCTTCATGCACTTCCCGGGACTGAAGGTCGCGTGTCCTTCCACTGCCGCAGACGCAGCAGGACTGCTGCGCACGGCGATTCGCGATGACAATCTGGTCATGTTCTTTGAGCACAAAGCGCTCTATGCGCAGAAGGGGGAGGTCCCGGATGATCCGGAGTTCCTGGTTCCCTTTGGCAAAGCGGATATCAAAAAGGCCGGTACCGATGTGACGATTGTTGCGAATCTGCTCTATGTCGGGCGTGCTCTGGAGGCGGCTGCGGAGCTTGAAAAGCAGGGAATCAGTGCGGAGGTGATTGACCCGCGTACCCTGGTGCCGCTGGATATGGACACCATCGTTTCCTCCGTGAAAAAGACAGGGCGTCTTGTGGTGGTTCATGAAGCTCATCGTACGGCAGGCTGGGGTGCGGAGATCGCTGCGGAAGTGACACAGCAGGCGTTCCCCTATCTGGATGCTGCACCCATTCGCCTTGGCGCCGCGCAGTGCCCGCTTCCCTTCAATCTGGGACTGGAGAATGCTGCGACACCGCAGGTGGCCGACATCGTGAAGGCGGCCAGAGCTGTTCTTTACAGAGACTAAAAGGAGGAAGTGAAATGGCCGAAAAGATCATAATGCCCAAACAGGGGCTTCAGATGACAGAAGGGCTGATCACATCCTGGCTGGTTGCTGAGGGCGAGAAGGTGGAGATCGATCAGCCGCTGTTCGAGATGGAGACGGATAAGCTGACGATTACGATCGATTCCACTGCATCGGGAACGCTGCTGAAGATTGTGCATCCGGAGGGAGATACCGTGCCCATCACCGAGACGATCGCTTACGTGGGACAGCCCGGTGAGTCCATCCCCGATGAGGACAGCTCTGCTCCGGCGGAAGAGGCACCTGCTGCAAAGGACGACGGAAATGTGCCTGTAGCTGCCGCTCCTTCGGAGGCGCGCGAAGCTTCGGCCGACGGGCGCGTGTTTTCCTCTCCGCGGGCGAGAATGCATGCAGAGGAGAAATCTGTCGATTATAGACAGCTTAAAGGCTCCGGCCCTCTCGGCATGGTAATCGAGCGCGATGTACTCGCGGCGGCGGAGAGTCCGAAAGCCAGTCCGCTGGCGAGAAAGCTGGCAGAACAGAAGGATGTCGATCTGAAGGATGTGACCGGAAGCGGCGCCCACGGCAAGATTATGGCTGCCGATGTGCGCAGTGCGGTTTCGGCTCCCGTGGCAGAGACGCCTGCTGCAGAGGATCAGCAGATTCCGATCAGCAATATGCGCAGGGTGATTGCGAAAAGAATGCTCGACAGCCTGCAGACGCTGGCACAGGCCAATATGCGCGTGACGGTGGATATGACCGAGGCGGTTCATATCCGGACGCAGCTGAAAGCCGCAGGCCAGAAGATCAGCTATAACGACCTGGTGCTCCGCTGTGTGGCGCGCGCCCTGAAGGAATTCCCGATGGTGAACGCCACGATGGATGACAAGTATATCACGCTGAGAAGTGCGGTCAATCTGGGCATGGCAGTGGCAACGGAAAACGGACTGCTCGTCCCGGTTATTCACAATGCGGACAGGATGACGCTTCAGGAATTGTCCGCAGCGTCAAAGGATCTGGCCGAGAGAACCAAGACCAACAAGCTGAGCCCGGATGAGATGTCGGGCGGGACCTTCACGGTCAGCAACCTGGGGATGTTTGATATTGAGAGTTTCACCGCCATTATCAACAAGCCGGAGGCCGGTATCCTGGCAGTCGGAAAGATGGAGGACAGACCGGCGGCGGTCGACGGGGAACTGGTGATCAGACCGCAGATGCAGATCAGCCTGACGTATGACCACAGGATTCTGGACGGCGCACCTGCCGCACAGTTCCTGCGCAGGATCAAACAGCTGCTTGAGCAGCCGGGGCTGCTTTTATAGGAGAGATGCTATTATGAGTACGTATCAATACGACGTGGCCGTCCTTGGAGGCGGCCCGGGCGGTTATGAAGCCGCCATCCGCTGTGCGGATCTGGGGCAGAGGACGGTGCTGATCGAAGCGGATGAGCTCGGCGGAACCTGCCTGAACAGGGGCTGTATCCCCACAAAAGCGCTGCTTGAGGGCGCGCATCGCTGGGAGAGCCTTCAGAAGGCGGGGGATATCTGTACGGTGGAAGGGACGATGACCCTCGATTATGCAAAGCTTGCTGCGAAGAAGAACAGTGTGGTGACGCGTATGCGCCGCGGTGTCGCAGCGCTGGAGAAGGGGCACGGAGTCACTGTGGTGAAGGCCTTCGGCGTGCTGGAAGATGCTCACACGATCCTTGTGGACAGCGGGAAGATTACAGCGGATAAGATGATTCTGGCCATGGGTTCCGAGCCGTCGCGTCCGCCGATTCCGGGCATTGACGGGGAGAATATCCTCACCAGCAACGAGGTCCTTGCCCTTGAGAGCATTCCGGAGAGTGTCACGATCATCGGCGGTGGCGTCATCGGTATGGAATTTGCTACTCTGTTCGCGGCACTGGGAGTGAAGATCACGGTTCTGGAGATGATGCCTTCGATTCTTCCGGGCGTGGATGAAGATATTGTAAGTCTGCTTTCGGCAGGACTTGCAAAGAAGGGTGTCAGAATCCTGACAGAGGCCAAAGTGCTGGCCCTGCAGGGCGGAGCGACGACAGCGGTGCGTTATGAGAAGGACGGGAAAGAGAACGTGCAGGAGGCAGACGCATGCATCGTCTGTATCGGACGCCGTCCGTGTACCTCGAAGGTCGGGCTGGAGAAGCTGGGAATCCGGATGAACCGCGCATTTGTGGATGTGGATGATTCCCTCCGCACCAGTATCCCGAATATTTACGCCATTGGAGACATCACAGGAAAGCTGCAGCTGGCGCACACGGCCAGCGCACAGGGACTTGTCGCGGCAGCCTGCTGCGCGGGACAGAAAAAGACGATGCGCTATGACATTATTCCGGCATGTGTTTACTGTGATCCGGAGATTGCCTATGTGGGTCTGTCCGAGAAAAAGCTGAAGGAGCAGGGACGCGCATATAAGACCGGAAGTTTTCAGGTGGCCGGAAACGGAAGATCGGTGATCATGGACTGCACGACCGGTTTTGCGAAGATCTTATCGGATCCCGATACGGGAGAGATCCTGGGTGCGCAGATTATGGCGCCCAGAGCGACGGATATGATTGGCGAGATCGCGGCGGTCATGCGCTGCGAGGGGACGATCGAGGAACTGGCGGACACGATTCATCCGCATCCGACGGTCAGCGAGATCCTGATGGAGGCGGCGCATGATACAGAAGGCCTGTGCTGTCATGCCATGCCAAAGAAGAAAGGTTAAAGGGGAATGGAGAATCTTTTTACATTGTCCGGCCGTGTCGCTTTTGTGACCGGCGCGGGACAGGGGATCGGAAATGCCACGGCAAAGATGCTCTCCAGAGGAGGCATGAAAGTGGCGCTCGTCGATATCAATGAGGCGCAGGCCGTGGAAGAAGCGGAGAAGATCTGCGCGGAAGGCGGAGAAGCGATCGGCGTAGCCTGCAGCATTTCCGACGAGAAGTCCATCGAGGCGGCGGTGGCCAGGACGGCGGAACATTTCGGACAGCTGGATGTGGTCGTGAACTGTGCCGGTATCATGAACAGCGTGGCAATCCCCGATATCACCCGGGAAGACTGGGACAGGACGCTGGCAGTCAATCTGAGCGGATCGTTTTTCGTGATTCAGAAGGCGCTTCCCTGGCTGGAAAAGAGCGCCTGCGGGAGGATTATCAATATCTCTTCCAATGCAGGGCGTATGGGCGGTTATGAGGTCTGCCAGAGCTATACCGCTTCCAAGGGCGGAATCATTTCGATTACCTTTGGCATTGCCCGTCAGCTGGCACCGAAAGGAATCACGGTCAACGCGGTCTGCCCGGGCACGACGGAGTCGAAGATGACAGCTTTCTGGGATGGCGAGACGAAGGAAAAGCTGCTGGGACGGATTCCGATGGGGCGTCTTGGCAAGCCGGAGGATACGGCGGCTGCGGTCTGCTATCTGGCGAGTGAGGAGGCCGGCTTTGTGACCGGGGTGATTCACGACGTCAATGGCGGAATGAATATGGCAAGAGAAAACAAAAATCAGGAAAGGATGGGGGACAATGAAAAAACTGAAAGACAAAGTTACCATAGTGACAGGTTCCGCAAAGGGCATCGGAAAAGGGATTGCCAAAGGTTTTGTGGAAGAGGGCGCTCAGGTCATCATCGCGGACATCATGGAAGATGAGGCGCAGAAGACGGCGGAAGAGTTTCGCCAGGCCGGCGGCAGAGCCGAGGCTTATAAGATCGATCTGTGTAACGCAGATGAGATTGAGGCCATGATGGATTATGTGGCTGAGAAATACGGCCGTATCGACGTGCTGGTCAATGACGCGGGCATCAACATCCGCGAGTGGGCTACGGATTTCGATCTTGACAAGATGGATTTTGTCATGAATCTGAATCTGCGCGCCTATTTTGTCTGCTCACGCTGCGCTGCGCGCTATATGAAGAAACAGGGGACAGGCAGCATCGTCTGCATTTCCTCTACAAATTCCAAACGCTATACGACCAAGCGCGTCGCATATAATACGTCCAAGGCGGCGGTCAACGGTCTGGTTGGAACGCTCGGCGTGGAGTGGGGGCGCTTTGGGATCCGTATCAACGCGGTGGCTCCGGGCTATGTCATGACGGATATGGTGAAGCAGGGCGTTGAAGAAGGCAACATCAATGTGGAAAAGATCATGCAGATCATCCCGATGAAGCGTTTCCTTGAGGTTGAAGAGATTGCGAAGGCAGTCGTGTTCCTGGCTTCCGACGAGGCCAGCGGCATTACCGGACAGACGCTGTTTGTGGATGGCGGCTGGAGCCAGTGCGGCCTGCCGGAGGGACCGGATGGTCCGTGACGGGCTGCAGGGCAAAGACGAAGGGCCGGGAGTCAAAGAGAGGAAGACTCCCGGCCCTTCATCTTTTCACATTAAAGACTGCTGTCAGAATGCAGGGTTGTTGTTTTGATAACATGTCAGATAACGTGCGAACTTCCTTTGATAGAAGTCGGCTTTGGCCGCGTCCGGCCGGATAATCCTTGCGGCGGGCGGACGGAAAGTGCTGATATCTTTCAGAAGGCCAAGATGCTCCATCGCGAGCACTGCGGCGCCCATCATGGAGCCGTGCTCTATGGTATCCACTTCCAGATCGGTCTGGAAGATATCCGCGCACATCTGCGTCCAGGATTCCGAGCGGAGGATGCCGCCGGAAAATTTGATCCTGTTTGGGACGCCATTCAGTCTGGTCAGTGTCTGATAGCACTGATACAGGTTGAACAGCGTACCTTCCTGCACGGCGCGGTACAGGTCAAAGACGGTATGGTGAGGCTTCACTTCCAGGAAGCCGCCGCTGCCCTCATCATTCCATCCGGGACAGCGTTCGCCGAACAAAAAGGGAAGAAAAACCGGCGTATCCTCCGCTTCATGCGTTTGACTCTCGATCTCCGAGTAGGACATTTCTGACGGAAACATTTTGCCGCGGAACCAGTC
>JAJPZP010000132.1:8662-19727 GCA_021204285.1 Lachnospiraceae bacterium
CCTACGTAGGCAGGCGAAACGCACCGCTCGTACCGACGGAGAAAGTCATAACGCCCTCTGCGATCGCGCCGACGCCCACCTGGTTCAGTCCGCCGTCGGCGCTGGATGGAATGACGGGAATGCCTGGCGTCAGGCCGAGAAGCCTTGCACCCTCCTCGCTCAGAGGGTAATTTACATCGGAATCGACCAGCTGAGGCAGCTGTTCTTTTGTAATGCCGATCTGTGCAAGAATGTCCGGGTCAAAGTCCCGCGTGTAAAGATTCAACAGGCCGGAACCGGAGGCCGTACACTGGGTGATCACATGCCTGCCGGTCAGACGATAACAGTTGTAGCTGCCTTCTTCCGTGACAAGGTAATCGCCGAGATGGTAGCCCTGGCGCCGGAAGTACATGAGCTTGAATGCGGGATAGATTGCGTTGACCATACATCCCGTGCGGTGGTAAAAATCGTGTACGTAGGCGGCGTCCTTCCGCAAATCCTTGCAGACCGGTGCGGCATCGGTATAAGCCCAGGTCAGAGCCGGGGTACGCGGCGTCATATCGTGGTCGGCAAGAAAGATATTGTGCCAGGTGCTGCTCAGGGAGACGATGTCGATCGACCGTCCGGCCGCAAGCTCGCGTCCCAGCGCGGCAGTCTGCTCAAAGACGAGATCGGGCTTATGAATCCGGACGTCCTCGTAATTACCGGTGTAGGGATGCGATTTTACTTCAAAAGCACCGCTGTCGGTATCGTAGACCATGGCCTTGGCCGACGAGGTGCTGCTTTCCAAAACGAGTATCTGCATGGATGTATCCTTTCCTGGAAAAGAAATCTATCTCTTGAATGGCTTCGGAGGTTCGGCGATCTCAATAACCAGATGGCTGTGAGGGCAGAGCAGATAACAGCAGCGGCGGTAACCCCGGTCGTCATTCGTCTCCGACTCAAACAGGATCCGGGCGCCCTGATCGAGAAGAAGCTGCCGGTATTCCAGAAAACCCTCTTTTACATAATAAGCGGCATGATGCATGCCGCCGCCGATCTCGCGGATGAAACGATCGTGTTCCGTGGATCCCAGAATGGGCTGCAGAAGTTCCATTTTCAGTCCTTCCACCCAGTCGATCATACAGATACGGATCTGACATTTTTCGGGAATCTTTTTTCCATCCGGTCCCCATACGGTATCAGGGAAAAAATCATAGACAAAATCAAGCCCGGGAAGTGGACCGTAGATGTTACGGATTTCCTGGCGGGCTTTCTCAATATCCGGCACGACCATGCCGATGTGTGTGATCTTTCCCGGGAGCGCCTTCAACGACATATAAAATCTCCTCCAGAAGAAATTGTAAAACATGACGCCCGATCTGTCAATCTTTTATGCGTTGCCGTTTTTGAAGAGCCGTATTTTGGCTCTCGCGAGTTCCGCAACCGCCGCTTTGCCTGCATCCGACATCGTGTAGAAGTCGCCGCTTTTGACAGTTTCCTGCAGCCCTTTTATATAGGACAGGCGGATTTCCGTAGCCACGTTGATCTTGCGGATTCCCAGGGAGATGGCTTTTTGTATCATATCGGCGGGGATACCAGACCCTCCGTGGAGTACCAGCGGGACGTCGGAAATGTCATTGACCTCAGACAGACGCTCAAAATCCAGGTTGGGAAGTCCCTTGTAGATGCCATGTGCGTTGCCGATGCCGACAGCCAGAGCGTCCACTCTGACAGCTTCATTGAAGGCCTTTACGTCTTCCGTGCGGACCAGGAAAGGCTTGTCGGCGTCGTGGCTGATATCATCCTCCACGCCGAGGATGCAGCCAAGCTCCGCCTCCACGGTTGCACCCTTTGTGCGCGCCAGCTTCAAGGCCTCTCTGGATACGGCAACGTTCTCTTCAAAAGGCAGCCTGGAGCCGTCGATCATGACGGAAGTGAAACCGCAGTCCAGGGCCTGACGCACCTGATCCAGATTCTGGCCATGGTCCAGATGGATGACGACAGGGATCGGGGATCTCTTAGCAAGCACACGTGCGCAGGCAGCCAGAAGAGGCATTTTCCCATCCCTGATAGCCGCCTGTCCGATGGCAAGGATGACAGGATAGTTCTCCTCCTCACAGACCTTCATAATGCTCTGGGTAATCTCCATATTGTCGATATTGAAGGCAGGGATGGCTGTTTTCTTCTCCTCTGCAAAGGAGAGAACTTCCTTTAGTGTGACAAGCGGCATATCATGTTTCCTCCATTGTGTTTCGTATTATCCGAATTCAGTCTATCACAGACAGGCAGAATTTTCCACCATTATAAATCAAAACCACTTGCATTTGTTATTATACTCTGTCATAATTTTGGAATAGGAGGCGTACAGAAGATGTCGGAGAAAGAAAGGCCTGTAAAGAAGAGAAGACTGGCTGACAGTGTTGAGGATCGGATTATTGCGATGATTCATTCCGGGGAACTGAAAGAGGGAAATCGTCTTCCGCCGGAGCGCACGCTTGCGGAAAGTATGGGTGTGAGCAGGACGGTGATCCGACAGGCGATTCGCAGTCTTGCGGAAAAAGATATTCTGGAACTTCGGGATGGACGTGGTTATGTAAGGCAGGTTCCTTTTGAAGAGATCATAGAGAACATATCAAGGACGCTGGTTCCGGATGAGGTCTCCATGAAGGAGATTATGGAAGTGCGTATGCTTCTGGAGTCCTATATTGCACGGAAGGCGACGGAAAATATTACGGAAGAACAGATCGCGCGGCTTCAGGGCGAGATTGACAAAATGGCGTTGCTAATGGAGCGTGGGGAGAACGGCTCCACACAGGAGAATGCGTTTCACCGGGGACTGGCAGAGGCTGCGGGCAACAGCGTACTGAATGGTGTTTATATGTTCTGTGAAGGCCTTTTAAACAGTACGCAGCACGGCACCTGGCTGGGAGCCAGGGCAGGTGGTTCGCCGAATACCGCCATACGGGATCACCAGGCAATCCTGGACGCGATCCGCGAGCGGAATCCGGACAAGGCAGAGCGGCTTATGCGGGGGCATATGGAATATGCAGCACATAATTTAAAACAGTTTGAGGAAGCGACAGAGCGAAGTCAGATAGAGAGGAACAAAGGGGAATGAAGGGAAGAGTGTGTGGTGATTTCGACGGGGCTTCGTTTCTGAAGCGGGTTGAGGATGAAAACCTGCATATTTACAATGTGAGGATCATGAGGGATCAGAAGCTGATCTTTCAGGCGGACTGGGCACCCGTGGAACGGCGCGATATCCATTCTGTGACAAAGACCTTCACCTCGACAGCGATCGGGCTGGCGAGAGAGGAGGGGATTCTTTCCCTGGATGAATATGTAGTGGATTGCTTTGCTGATGAATTGCCCGCAGGTGTCCCGGAGAATTTAAGAAGGATGCAGCTTCTTCACCTGCTTACGATGACGATGGGATTTCGGGAGCCCTTGCTTACAATGGAAAAACGGCCGGAAATGCGAAAGAATGTGCAGGATTGGGTACGTTACGTGCTTTCTGCCGAGGTGGCCTTTGCACCGGGAGAATGCTTCCTTTACAATAATGCCGGTTCCTATCTGCTCAGCGTCCTGCTCGAGCGACGCACAGGAAAAACCGTTACAGAGTATCTTACTCCCGGATTATTTGACAGGATTGGGATTACAGATGTCAGGACGACAGAGTACTGCCCGGCGGGACATGAGCTGGGCGCCAGCGGTATGCTTCTGAATGTGGATGAACTGCTGACTTTTGGACAACTCTACCTGCAGGAAGGCAGCTGGAAAGGGGAACAGCTGATTCCCCGTAACTGGATCCGGGAGGCGACCTCCCTTCACGCACTTCGGAAAGCCGGACATTCTATGAAGGATGTGACGATACAGCAGGCTACAACGATCGGAGCGGGTTACGGATACTAGCTCTGGCTTGGGCCGGAAGCAAAGTGGTACTATTTTATCGGATCCTATGACACGATGGTTCTTATATTACCGCAGAAGAATACTGTCATTGCAGTGGCAGCCCGTGAGGTGGCAAAAGAGGGCGAAACGCTGAAAACACTGGTGAAGACAGTTCTGCCAAAACTTTAAGCGAAAGGAGCTATATTATGGACATGAACAGGAAAATCGAAGAGCTGAAGCTTGTACCGGTTGTCGTGCTTCAGGATGAGAAGGACGCGGTGCCGGTCGCGAAAGCACTGATTGCGGGAGGACTCCCGGTTGCGGAGGTGACGTTTCGCACCGCGGCTGCGGAGGCTTCGATCAGGGCAATCTCGGAAGCCTGTCCCCAGATGCTGGTCGGAGCCGGCACGGTGACGAATCTGGAGCAGGCGAAGAAGGCAGTGGAGGCAGGCGCGAAGTTCCTCGTGACACCGGGCTTCAGCAGAACGGTGACTGCATATGCGGTGGAACATGAGATTCCGATATTTCCGGGGGTGTGCACCGCAACGGAGATCATGATGGCTATGGAGTTTGATCTTCCGGTCGTAAAGTTCTTCCCGGCTTCCCAGTATGGCGGGCTGAACACGATCAAGGCGCTGGCGGGCCCCTGCCCGTCACTGCGGTTTATGGCGACCGGCGGTGTCAACGCCGGAAATGTGCGCTAATATCTCGCGATTCCGAAGGTAATTGCCTGCGGCGGCAGCTGGATTGTAAAGTAGAGTCTGATCAAAGAAGGAAAATTTGACGAGATTGAGCGTCTGACGGCAGAGGCTGTGGCGCTTGTACGGGAGTAGAGGCAATATGAAGAGCTGTGACATCGCGCTGTACGGACTTGGCGTCATGGGGAGCAGTCTGGCAAAGAATATGATTGGTCATGGGTTCCGGGTTGCAGCCTACAGTAAGAGCGAGGAGGAGCGCAGGCGTTTTGCTCTGCCGGGAAGTGAATCCGGCTATGTGGTGTGCGCGGATGTGCAGGAACTGCTGGCGAGCCTGAAGCGTCCCAGGATTGTCTTTATGATGGTGACAGCGGGGGCCGCGGTGGACAGTGTGATCGGGGAATTGCTTCCCTATCTGGAACGGGACGATGTACTCATCGACGGAGGCAACTCTCATTTCCGGGATACGGCGCGCCGGTGTGAACACCTCGAAGACAGGGGAATTCGTTTCCTGGGGGTGGGGGTCTCCGGCGGAGAGAAAGGGGCGCTTCTGGGACCAAGCCTGATGGTGGGCGGCAGCCGTGATGGCTGGATGTGCTGTCGGCGGATTCTTGAGACGATTGCGGCACACTGCGGGGAAGAGACATGTTGTGCCTATATAGCTGCTCAGGGAGCCGGACATTATGTGAAGATGGTTCACAATGGGATCGAGTATGCCATTCTGGAGCTTATTGCGGAGACATACCATCTGATGCGCTACGGACTGAAATTCACTCACAAAGAGACCACGGATACGTTCCGGGAGTGGCAGTCTTCCCGCCTGGATTCTTATCTGATGGATATCAGTGTCAGGGTCCTGGAGAAGATGGATGACGACGGTACACCGCTGGTGGAGAAGATTCTGGATGTGGCGGAGCAGAAGGGAACCGGGCGCTGGACGCTTCAGGATGCGGTGGAGAGAGGTGTATATATTCCGACGATATTTGAGGCGGTTTTTGCCAGATGTGTCTCATCTGGTAAGGCAGTGCGTGTCGAAGGGAAAAGATCGCTCAGCGCGACGACGGCGCCTTTTATCATGGAGAACAGCCGGGAGAAGCTTCGCGATGCATTGCTGCTGGGGATGATCCTGAGTTATGCGCAGGGGATGGCGCTTATCGCAAAAGCCTCTGAGGAGAATGGATGGGATATTGATCCGGTGAAGCTGGTGGGCGTCTGGCGGGCCGGCTGTATTATCTGGAGTGAGCTTCTGACGGAGGTGAGGACCGCTCTTTCGGAGGAAAAGGCCAATCTTATCCTGACGGATACGTTTTCCGGCGTTGCGGCGCTGGAACCGGCGCTGCGTGAGACGGTGACGGGCGCACAGCGCGCAGCGATTGCGATACCGGCCCTGACCTCGGCATTGAATTATTATGACTCGTTTCGGATGGAACAGATGCCGGTGAACTTTGTGCAGGCACTCAGAGACTGCTTTGGAGCACATACATACCGGCGGGTAGACAAAGAAGGATATTTTCATACAGAATGGGAATAGAGAAAATCAGAAAGGTGGGAAATGTCATGAGAGCACTTGTTTATGCGGGAGCAAAGAAGGCAGAGCTGCGGGAAGTCGCAGAGCCGGAGCCCAAAGCGGGTTCGGTGAAGATTGCGGTGAAATACTGCGGGGTATGCGGATCGGATATCGGTATTTTTCTGGGGACGCATCCGCGCGCAAAAGCGCCGCTGATTTTCGGGCACGAGTTTCTTGGAACCGTGGAAGAGGATGGAAAGAAATTCAGGAAGGGAGACCGTGTGGTGGCCTACCCGCTTCTGAGCTGCGGGCATTGCCGCGCCTGCAGAGCCGGGAACCGGCATGTGTGCAATACACTGGGTCTGATCGGCATTGATGAGGACGGCGGCATGTGTGAGAGCATGTATGTGAATGAGGATGTGATGTTCCGGGTTCCGGATGGTGTGAGCGACCGGGCAGCAGTGACGGTGGAACCCCTGGCGGTCATCGTGCATTCGCTTCATCAGGTGGGATTTCAGGCGCGCGAGACCGCAGTTGTCGTAGGAGCGGGTCCTATCGGAATCCTGACGGGCATTGCTCTGAAATATTGCGGGGCGGAGAAGGTGTTCATCTCGGATATCTTCGAAAAACGGCTGATTCTGGCTGAGGAGCTTGGTCTTACGCCAGTGAATCCTTCTAAGGAGAATCTGCAGGACATCGTCATGGCCGCCACGGACGGGGAAGGCTGTGATGTGCTCTTTGAGTGCAGCGGTTCCGAGTCTGCGGCGCTGGAGATGACGGAGATTACCCGCGTCAGCGGAAGAATCTGTATGACTTCCGTACATAAGGCTCCGCATAAGGTGAATCTTCAGAGAATTAATTTCAAAGAGCAGATGATAATCGGAACGCGCTGCTATTCCATGGATGAGTTTGGTCAGGCGTTGCGGCTGACGGCCGATATGCAGCCGCAGCTGGAGAAGGTTGTATCGCACATTGTTCCATTAAGTGAGGCGTCCAAGGTGTTTGATATGATTGCGGATCCGGACTGCGGAACCTGCAAGGTTGTTGTAGACTGTACAAAGTGAATGGGAAAGGAGTTCTATGAAACTTTTTGATCTGAGCGGAAGAGCGGCTATCGTTACGGGAGGAACGCGGGGGCTGGGATATGGGATGGCAGAAGGCCTGATGGAGGCCGGAGCCAGAGTTGTTATCGTCGGTTCCGGTGATAAGGCGGCGGAGATCGCGTCGCAGGCGGTTTCAAAGGGCCTGGACTGCAAGGCCATGAAGATTGATCTTGCAAACCGGGAGGAGATTCCGCAGGGTTTTGCCGGAGCTGTGGAGCTTCTGGGCGGGCATCTGGATATCCTTGTAAACAGCGCGGGAATTCAGCGGCGTCATCCCTGTACGGAATTTTCACTCGAAGATTGGGATGATGTCGTGGAATTAAACCTGACCGCTACGTTTGAAATGTGCCAGCTGGCCGCAAGGCAGATGATTGCACAGAAGTCCAAAGGAAAGATTATCAATGTAGCATCAATGACGAGTTATTTCGGAGGATGGACGATACCGGCTTACGCAGCCAGCAAGGGCGGTATCGCGCAGCTGACGAAGGCGCTGGCAAATGAATGGACGGAAAAGGGAATTAACGTGAATGCGATTGCACCGGGCTATATGGCGACGGAGATGAATACAGCGCTGATCAATGATCCGGAGAGAAACCGGGATATTCTGGCGCGTATTCCCGCGCATCGCTGGGGAACACCGGATGATATGAAGGGATTATGCATCTTCCTGGCGTCTGATGCTTCCGATTATATTGCGGGAACGATCATTCCCTGCGACGGCGGATATTTGGGGAAGTAGGATAGACAAAAGGGCCTTTTTCGGTTAAAATAAGCGGGAGTAAATGTGATAGAAGGGGAATTTCGTCATGAGTAAGAAGAAAGTCGTTGTCGCCCTCGGGCATAAAGCGCTCGGTACGACACTGCCGGAACAGAAGGTAGCCACAAAGGCCGCCGCGAAGGCCATTGCGGATCTGGTCGAGGCAGGATGCCAGGTCGTCATTTCGCACAGCAATGCGCCGCAGGTGGGCATGATCCATACCGCTATGAATGAGTTTGGAAAGCAGCATCCGGGTTATACCTTTGCCCCGATGTCGGTCTGTTCGGCCATGAGCCAGGGATATATCGGTTATGACCTGCAGAACGCGATCCGCGAGGAGCTGCTGGACCGCGGCATTGATCGCCCGGTTTCCACGATTCTGACGCAGGTCGTTGTGAATCCTTATGATGATTCCTTTTATAAGCCGGTCAAGGTCGTGGGCCGTGTCATGTCCCGCGAGGAGGCGGACGCCGAGGAAGAGAAGGGAAATTATGTGACGAAGGTCGAGGGCGGTTACCGCCGGATCGTCTCTGCGCCGAAGCCGGAAGATATCGTTGAGATTGAGTCGATCCGCGTCCTCTCG
Source organism: Lachnospiraceae bacterium (assembly GCA_021204285.1). Lineage (GTDB taxonomy): Bacteria > Bacillota > Clostridia > Lachnospirales > Lachnospiraceae > Hominiventricola. Next base: position 17,160 of record JAJPZP010000132.1, read on the forward strand.
GATGCCGGTCATGTTGTCATTGCCTGCGGAGGCGGCGGGATTCCGGTGCTCCGGCAGTCCCATCACCTGAAGGGCGCCAGCGCCGTCATTGAAAAGGATCTTGCAAGCGGTAAGCTCGCGGAGCTGCTGGATGCGGATATGCTGCTTCTTCTGACGAGCGAGAAAAAGCTGTATCTGAATTATGGGAAGGAGAATGCGGAGCCGCTGGAGGCGCTCAGTGTGGAGAAGGCGCATGCTTACATTGCGGAGGGTCAGTTCGATGAGACGAGTGTGCTGCCGAAGGTTGTGGCGGCAGTCTCCTTCGTTTCTCTCAGGCCGGGGCGCGTGACGGTTATCGCGGATCTCGACGACGCGAAGGAAGCCCTGGAAGAACGGGCGGGAACCATCATCCGGTAGTGACAGGAAGATTTCAGGAGGGCAGGGATGCGCATAACGCGCTTCCTGCCCTCCGTTTGCGTAAGCGCGTTACATGTGACAAGTTTCGGATGTGGCATTGATTTTTTCTGTATGCTGATTTACAATATTCGGAAGAGCTTTTTGCCCGGCTTGCAGACGTAATTCGTCGTGTGCTATACTATAATGATAAACGGCAAAATCGCCGGAAGTATTTTAAGGAGTCAAATATGAAAGAGATTTCCGCACTGCTCGAAGAGCTGGATTACAGACTGATAAAAGGAACATTAGCGGGAGAGGCCAGCGCGCTTGTCTACGATACGAGAAAGGTCACACAGGACTGTCTCTTTGTCTGCATAAAAGGCCTCGTTTATGACAGCCATGAGCACGTGGCTGAGATTGCGGCTGCAGGTGCGCGCTGCATTGTGGCGGAGCGCCCGGTGGAAGTGCCGGAGGGCGTGACGCTGATCAGAGTGGACGATACGCGTTACGCACTGGCGATCCTTTCAGCGGCCTGGTTCGACTGGCCGGCGCGGAGGATGAAGGTGATCGGCGTCACCGGCACAAAAGGGAAGACGACGACGACCTTTATGATAAAGGGTATTCTGGAGCATGCGGGGTACCGCGTGGGTCTGATCGGTACGATTGAGGCGATCATCGGCGAGGAGCATATTCCGGCGGACAATACGACGCCGGAGTCATATCTGATTCAGGAATATTTTTCGCGGATGGTAGAAGTCGGCTGTGAGATCTGCGTGATGGAGGTCTCCTCGCAGGGACTCATGATGCACCGGACAGCGGGAATTCCGTTTGAAATCGGGATCTTTACCAATCTCGTGCCGGATCATATCGGGCCGAACGAGCATGCGAGCTTCGAGGAATACGCGGCCTGCAAGGGCCTGTTGTTCCGGCAGTGCCGGCACGGCATCGCAAATATTGATGATGAAAACTTTGATCTGGTGCTGGACGGCCATACCTGTGATCTCGAGACGATTGGTTTTTCGGAGAAGGCGGATTACCGCGCCTCGGATATGGAGCTGCTGGGCGGCAAGGGCTATCTGGGCGTGAAATATCATATTTCCGGAAAACTTGATATGGACGTGGAAATCGACGTGCCAGGTCGTTTCAGCGTCTACAATTCACTTGTCTCGATCGCTGTGTGCGAGCACTTCCGGGTGTCGCAGAGGGATCTCAAGGAGGCACTGCGCGTTGTGAAGACGAAGGGGCGTATCGAGATGATTCCGATGCCGGGCGATTTTACACTGATGATCGACTACGCGCACAACGCGATGGCGCTCGAGAGCCTGCTGAACACGCTGCGGGAATATCACCCGAAAAGGCTCGTCTGCGTCTTCGGCTGCGGAGGGAACCGCTCGAAGCTTCGCCGCTACGAGATGGGAGAGGTGTCGGGACGTCTTGCCGATCTGACGATCATCACTTCGGATAACCCCCGCTATGAGGAGCCGCAGGCCATCATTGATGATATTAAGATCGGCATGGCGAAAACAGATGGAGATTTTGTGGAGATCTGCGACCGCAAGGAAGCGATCCGTTATGCCATCGGGAACGCGTTGGATGGCGATGTGATCGTGCTGGCGGGGAAGGGCCACGAGGATTATCAGGAGATCAAAGGGGTAAAATATCCGATGGATGAGCGTGTGCTGATCCGGGAGGTTTTGCAGGAACTGGCGGAGAGATAGATGGAATATGTTGATGTCATTGTTGACATTTCACATGAAAAGCTGGATCGCGTGTTCCAGTACCGTGTACCGGAGACGTTGAGAGGACAGATCCGCATCGGCATGCAGGTGAGCTTTCCCTTCGGCCGGGGAAACCGTCCGATGAAGGGCTATGTGACCGGCATTACGCAGGAACCGGACTATTCGCCGGAGAAGATCAAGGATATCAGTGGAGTCGTGGAGGGCGCGGTGTGCGCGGAATCCCAGCTGATCGCACTTGCGGCCTGGATGCGTGATCAGTACGGCTCGACGATGAATCAGGCGCTGAAGACAGTGCTCCCGGTGAAACAGGAGGTTGCCAGGCAGCGTGATGTTACATTGCGGCTTACCGTTCCGCGCGAACAGGCGGAAGAGCTGCTCCGGAAGGAATTGAAAAAAAATAACCGCGCGCGGGCAAGGCTGCTTTCAGCGCTCCTTGACGCGGGCGGAGTGATCT
>JAJPZP010000132.1:19737-24096 GCA_021204285.1 Lachnospiraceae bacterium
CTCCGGTGATCCGCGGGCTCGAGCGGGACGGCGTCCTGCAATGCGAGACGGAGACGCGATACCGGAATCCCTTCGAGGGGCATTTTCAGAAAACAGCCGGAAGACCGGAATTAAATGCGCAGCAGTGTGCGGCAGTCGATGGGATCTGGGCGGATTATGAGCGGGGTGAGCGCCGGACGTATCTTCTCCAGGGTGTCACCGGCAGCGGCAAGACCGAGGTTTATATGGCGCTCATTGAGCGCGTGATCGCGAAGGGAAAGCAGGTGATCATGCTGATCCCGGAGATCGCATTGACTTATCAGACAGTACGGCGTTTCTATGAGCGCTTTGGCGACAGAGTGTCAGTGCTGCATTCACGCCTGTCGGACGGCGAACGTTACGATCAGTTCGTGCGGGCGAAGGAAGGGCAGCTCGACGTGATGATCGGGCCGCGCTCCGCGTTGTTTACGCCGTTTCCCAGCCTGGGAATGATTATGATTGACGAGGAACACGAGGGAGCTTACAAGAGCGAGACGGTCCCGCGTTACGATGCACGGGAGGCGGCGATTTACCGGGCGTCCCTCTGCAGCGCTTCGGTTGTGCTTGGCAGCGCGACCCCGTCGCTCGAATCGAGTTACCGTGCGCGGGAAGGCGTCTATGGCTGGTACCGGCTGGACAGCCGGATTGGCTCTGCTGCGTTGCCCGATGTCTCGATTGTCGATCTGAGAAAGGAGCTGCAGGAGGGAAACCGGGGAATATTCAGCCGGAAACTTGTCGCGGCGCTGGATGAACGGCTCCGTCGGGGAGAGCAGGCGATGCTCTTTCTGAACCGCAGAGGATTTTCCGGTTTCGTTTCCTGCCGTTCCTGCGGTGAGGCACTGCGTTGCCCGCATTGCGACGTGTCCCTCTCGCTCCACACGGATGGCTACCTCAAATGTCACTATTGTGGTTATGAGACGCGGATGCCAAAGCATTGTCCATCCTGCGGTTCTCCCTACATTTCCGGTTTTCGGGCCGGGACACAGCAGATCGAGCGCGAAGTAAAGCGCCTGTTTCCGGCTGCGCGCGTTCTCAGAATGGATTATGACACGACGCGTTCGAAAGAGAGCTATGAGACGATTCTCTCCGCCTTTGGGCGCGGCGAAGCTGACGTGCTTGTCGGGACGCAGATGATCGTGAAAGGGCATAATTTCCCAAATGTAACGCTGGTTGGCGTTGTGGCTGCGGACATTTCCCTACATGCGCCGGACTACCGCGCGGGAGAGCGGACCTTCGCGCTGCTGACGCAGGCGGTCGGACGCGCCGGGCGCGCTGAAAAACCAGGTGAGGCGTTGATTCAGACTTACCGCCCGGAACATTACAGTATAAAGGCTGCGGCGAAACAGGATTATGATGCCTTCTATGCACAGGAACTTCCGTATCGCCGGCTGATGGGTTATCCTCCGGTGCAGGAAATGCTTGGAATTTATCTGTCCTGTGAGGAACAGGAAGTTTTGAAACAGAGAGCAGAGGAACTGGGGGCATATATCCGCTCACAGAATCCGGCACTGCAGGTGATCGGACCGGCCGAGGCAGCGCTCTCGAAAAAGAATGATATCTACCGCAGGGTGATTTACATAAAAAATGAAAGAAAAGAACGGCTGTTGGAGGCCAGGCGTCAGCTGGAGTACAAAATAAAAAAGGAAGCACTCTGGGATAGCGTGCATGTACAGTTTGACTATAATCCGCAGCAGTCATATTAGAGCAGGAGGAAGAGATGGCAACCAGAAATATCAGATATGACGGAGACCCGATCTTAAGAAAGATCAGCAGGGAGGTCCCGGTGGTGACACCGCGGGTCCGCACGCTAATCGAGGATATGCTGGAGACGATGTATGAGGCGAATGGCGTGGGACTCGCCGCACCGCAGGTCGGGATTCTGAAACGGATTGTCGTGATCGACATCGGTGAGGGACCGATTGTTATGATAAATCCGAAAATTACAAAAACGGAAGGGGAACAGACCGGAGACGAAGGCTGCTTAAGCCTTCCGGGGAAGGCTGGCAAGGTGACGCGCCCGAATGAGGTGACCGTACAGTTTATGGGAGAGGACGGCGAGCACTATGAGCTCGAGGGTACGGAGCTTCTGGCGCGTGCGATCTGCCATGAGTGTGACCATCTGGACGGGAAGCTCTACAAGGATTTGGTGGAGGGAGAACTCCATGACGTCACTGCCGAGGATGAGGAAGAAGAGGAGGAGCAGGCTTAGTATGCGGGTTATCTTTATGGGAACGCCGGACTTTGCGGTTGGTACGCTGGAGGAACTGGTACGTTTTGGATATGAGGTCGTGCTCGTTGTGAGTCAGCCTGATCGTCCGAAGGGACGTGGGCACAACCTGCAGCCGACACCGGTGAAGGCGGCGGCAGAGCGTCTGAAAATTCCGGTCATTCAGCCATCGAAAGTCCGCGAGGCAGAGGAAGCTCTGAAACAGACAGAAGCCGACGTGATTGTGGTGGCCGCCTTCGGCCAGATCATCCCGAAGGAGATTCTGGGGTTGAAGAGATACGGCTGTGTCAATGTTCATGCGTCTCTGCTTCCAAAATACCGCGGAGCCGCGCCGATTCAGTGGGCGGTAATAAATGGGGAAAGGGAGTCGGGCGTCACGATCATGCAGATGGACGAGGGACTTGACACGGGAGATATGCTCGCGAAAGTCGTCGTTCCGCTGGACGGAGACGAGACGGGTGGCAGTCTCTTTGATAAGCTGAGCATCACGGGGGCAAAGCTCTGCGCCGTGACGCTGGACAGATTAGAACGGGGCGAGATCGTTCCGGAGAGGCAGGGAGAGTCCCCGACCGCCTATGCCTCGATGTTGAAAAAGAGCATGGGGAGGATCGACTGGTCGAAAGACGCCGCAGCTATCGAGCGGCTCGTGCGGGGATTGAATCCCTGGCCGAGTGCCTATACGCGGCTCTTTGGAAAGGCGCTGAAGATATGGAGATGTCGTGTGCTGCCGGAAGGCGCATTAAAGGGCGCCTGTGGTGAGATTATGGAAGTGCGAAAGGATGCGATTCTGGTGCAGACCGGGGAAGGATTTCTTTCCATCACCGAACTGCAGCTCGAGGGAAAAGCCAGAATGGAAACTTCCGCTTTTCTGCGCGGATACAGACTCGAGCCGGGATTAATTCTCCCGGCGGAAAAGGAGGACTGACATGCTGTTCTATGACCCCACTTACATTCTGGTGCTGATTGGGGCAATTTTGTCCATGTGCGCGTCCGCGCGGGTGAATTCTACTTACCGGAGATACTCGCAGGTGCGCAGTTACTCGGGACTCACGGGAGCCGAGGCCGCGCAGCGTATTCTGCGGAGCGCCGGCATCTATGATGTGCAGGTGGAATATATTCGCGGGAACCTGACCGACCATTATGACCCGCGGGATAAGGTGCTGCGCCTGTCCGACGGCGTCTACGGCTCTGCTTCCGTGGCGGCGATCGGCATTGCGGCGCACGAGTGCGGACATGCGATCCAGGACGACCGTTCCTATGTGCCGCTGCGCCTTCGCAATACCTTTGTGCCGGTCGCAAATTTTGGAACGAAGGCTGCGCTTCCGATTATCCTGGTCGGAATTCTTTTCGGAAGCTCTTATCTTCTGATTGAGATCGGTTTGCTCTGCTTTTTCTTCGGCGTTGTCTTCCAGCTGATCACGCTGCCGGTGGAATTTAACGCGTCGAAGCGCGCAGTACGCATCCTTGATGAGACCGGCATCCTTGCAGGGGATGAACTGGCAGGGACGAAGAAGGTGCTGTCTGCGGCAGCGATGACCTACGTGGCTGCGGCTGCAGCGTCGATCCTGTCCATGTTCCGTCTGCTGATTCTCTTTGGCGGCGGCAGAAAGCGGAGATAGGAGAAGGACGTGGCGGAACAGGTAAATACAAGATTGCTCGCGCTTGAGTACCTTCTGGAGGTGACGGAGCAGGGGACAATGGCACACAGGGCGCTTGGAGGCATGCTGGAATGTTATCAGTATCTGGAGAAGCGGGAACGGGCCTTTCTCACAAGGCTCTGCGAGGGTACGCTCGAGCGTCTGATCGAGCTCGACTGGATCATCGATCAGGTTTCAAAACTGCCGGTGCGAAAGCAGAAGCCGGTGATTCGCTGCATCCTGCGCCTGTCGGTTTATCAGCTGAAATATATGGATCAGGTGCCGGATGCAGCGGTCTGCTCCGAGGCGGTTCGGCTCGCGCGAATGAAAGGTTTTTCCGGTCTCTCCGGCTTTGTCAACGGCGTTCTGCGAAATATCGCGCGCCGGAAACCGGAGCCGGCTCAGGATATGCTTTCGATCCGCTACTCCACGCCGGAGTGGATTGTGGAACAATGGACGTGTGAATACGGACGGGAG
>JAJPZP010000108.1 GCA_021204285.1 Lachnospiraceae bacterium
ACCTGTTATGGCGAAGTCGGAGGGCGTATGGTCTTCGTATCTTCGGAGGATTTCACCGTCATTGGTGGCTCACTTGGTGAATATCACTCGATGAAGATCACGCGTATTCAGGACATGGCCTATGAGATGAAGGCGCCGCTTATTATGATCAACGACAGCGGCGGAGCCAGAATTGAGGAAGGGATTGACTCCTTAAGCGGTTATGCCGGGATTTTTCTGCGTAACACGAAGGCTTCGGGCGTGATTCCGCAGATTGCGGTGATTGTAGGACCCTGCTCCGGCGGCGCGTGTTATTCTCCGGCTATCTGCGACTACATTTTCATGGTTGAAAATATCGGCAAGATGTTTATAACAGGTCCGCAGGTCGTGAAAACGGTGGTCAACGAAGAGTGCACTGTTGAGGAACTCGGCGGCGCGAAAGTACATGCCTCACAGAGTGGCGTGACACATTTCACTTATGCGGATGAGAAGAGCTGTTTCGACGGCGTGCGGCAGCTTTTGTCCTATCTGCCGTCCAGTTATCTGGAGAAACCGCCGGTTCTCAAGACAAAGGAAAGTTCCACTGGAAAGAAATCCCTGCTGTTCTCACTGAACAGCCTGATCCGTGGGACTTCAAAGCAGGTCGAGGTCACGGATCGCTGTAAGGATCTGACAGAAGTTGTTCCGGACAATTCGAGAAAAGCGTATGATGTTCTGGATGTCATCAGCCGTGTCTGCGACAAGGATACCTTCATGGAAGTACAGAAGGATTTTGCGAAGAATATTGTAGTCGGATTTGGAAGGATCGGCGGAGAGAGCGTTGGTATTGTGGCGAATCAGCCGAATGTGCTGGCGGGCAGTCTCGATTATGATGCCTCTGACAAGGCGGCGCGTTTTGTGCGCACCTGCGACTGCTTCAATGTCCCGCTTGTCGTTCTTGTGGATGTTCCGGCCTTTATGCCGGGTACCGCGCAGGAGCACAAGGGTATCATCCGCCACGGCGCAAAGATGCTCTACGCTTTTTCAGAAGCGACCGTACCGAAGATTTCTGTGATCATGCGGAAAGCCTATGGTGGCGCCTACATTGCGATGAACAGTAAGAACATGGGCGCAGATATCGTTTATGCCTGGCCGGAAGCGGAGATCACGGTCATGGGAGCGGATGGTGCTGTGAATATTGCATTTAAGCAGGCGATTAATGCAGCTGAGGACAAGGAAGAGGCGCGAGAGCACTATGTCGAAGAGTACAAGGAGAAGTTCATGAATCCCTATGTAGCGGCGTCACGCGGCTTCGTGACGGAAGTCATCAAACCCTCTGAGACGAGACAGCGGCTCTTAAGCGCATTGGCGGTTCTGAAGAATAAAAAGGTGGAACCGGTGCCGAAGAAACATGGAAACATTCCGTTATAATTAAAAAATTTTCCTTCCCATATTCGAGGAACAGGCGTATAATAAAATAAAGTTGCATGATAGCTGATGATCCCAAGGGCGGGCACCGTCAGCTATCCTTGTTTTATAGCCTGGGAGGACGAAAAAATATGAATTTCTGGAAGATGAACGGCGCGGGCAATGATTTTATCGTGCTGAACAATATGGACGGGCAGATTCCGGAGGAAGCTTTCCCGGAGATGGCGCGCGTGCTCTGTGAGCGACATCTCTCGATCGGCGCCGACGGCCTGATGGCGGTGGGAAAGCCCCGCGAAGGCGGCGATTACCGGATGATTTTTCTCAACGCGGACGGCAGCTACGGCGAGATGTGCGGCAACGGAGCCCGCTGTATCTGCCGTTATGGCTACGAGCATGGTCTGGCGGGAGACGCAGCGCGTGGAGACGATGGCCGGCCTCGTGACAGGGCAGCGGGTGAATGAAAGATTGTATAAAGTGCGTCTCAATGACCCTTCTGTGATCAAACTGGATTACCCGGTGGAAGAGAGCGGGAAGACTTATGCCTGCTCCTATGTAGAGCTTGGAAATCCGGGGCTGCCGCATGCGGTCGTGCCCTTTACGGGTCTTGCGGATACCGATATGGATGAGCTCAGGAAGCTGGGGCGTGCGCTTCGCTGGAACAGTGCTTTCCCGAAGGGAGCAAACGTGAACTTCTGTGAGATCACAGGAGAGAATGAGGTCTGCGTGCGAACCTTCGAGCGTGGCGTGGAAGATTTCACCTACGCCTGCGGTACCGGCAGCGGCTCGACGGCGCTGAGTCTCTTCCTGCTGGGAAAGGTGAGCAGCCATGGCGTGAAGATCAATATGCCGGGCGGACAGCTCATCATCGATATCGAGCATGAGGGCGAGCGGATTCAGGATCTTTTCCTGACCGGCCCCACGAACATCGTCTGTAAGGGCGAGATCACGGACGAGGAACTGTAAATTTTTATCAAGGAGGGAGTTTGTTATGCAAAAAAGGATGTCACAAGGAATTATGTATTTCTGGGTATCATGCTCGGCAGCATGATTCTCGGCTGTATCGTGGGCTGGATATTCCCGGCTACCGATACGAGCGCAGGCGCTACGGTGCTGGAGCCGCTGGGCACAGTTTTCATCAACATGATGTTCTGTATCGTGGTGCCGCTGGTCTTTGCATCCATCGCTGGTTCTGTGGCAAATATGAAGAGCCTGAAGCGCGCCGGCAAGATCATGGGCGTCACGATCGGTACCTTTGTCGTCACCGGTGCGATCGCGGCCGTGATCATGTACATACTGATGCAGATCTTTCCGCCGGTGCTGACGCCCTGGACAGAGATTGCGGCAGAGGAGATGGGAGAGTACGCGACGATTCCGGAGCTGATCGTGAACTTCTTTACCGCGGAGGATTTCAGCGGACTTCTGACGCGTAAGGCAATGCTGCCGCTGATCGTGTTCTCGCTGCTCTTCGGTGTGGCGGTGAATCTGAACGGCGGGGCGGAAACCCCGGTCGGAAAGCTGCTGGCAGACCTCACGAATGTGATGCTGAAGTTTGTCAAAATCATCACCTACTATGCGCCGGTCGCTTTCTTTGGCTTCTTCGCAAACCTGGTCGCGACCTACGGCTCGCAGATCACGCAGTCCTACGGGCGCGCAATGCTGGTATATTATCCGCTCTGCTTTATCTATATTTTCACGGCCTGGCCACTGTTCGCCCGCTTTGGCGGCGGAAAGGGGGCAGTGAAGACGATGTTCAAACACATCACGAGGCCGGCGATCGTCTCACTGGGTACCTGTTCCTCCGTCGCGACGATTCCGACGAATATGCAGGTCGCGGAGGAGACCGGTATCTCGAAGGACGTCAGCGAGATGGTGCTGCCGCTCGGCGCGACGATGCACATGGACGGCTCCTGCTTCTCCTGCGTACTGAAGATCGCCTTCCTCTATGGCGTGTTCGGCATGGATTTTGGCGGCATTGGCATGCTGGTGATTGTTGTACTTGTGGCGGTGCTCTCCTCGGTGGGCATGTCCGGCGTGCCGGGTGGCGGCTATATCGGCGAGTATATCATCTGTTCGATCTTCTTCCCGAACCAGATGGAGCTGGCCTTCCCGATTCTGGTCACGATCGGCAACCTCGTCGATCCGCCTGCGACGATGATCAATTCTGCGGGAGACTATGTCGTGTCCTATATCGTGTCGCGCTTTGTGGATGGCAGGGACTGGCTGACGAAACAGTTGAAAGGAGAAGCATAAGCTGTGAAAAGTATTGACGATCTGCCAAGGCTGCATCTAGGTGTTTACCCGACTCCGCTTTATAAGCTGGAGGCGATCAGTGAGAAGTATGGCAAAAATATCTGGATCAAGCGTGACGACCTTTGCGGAGTTGCGCTCGGTGGCAACAAGGTCCGCAAGCTGGAATTTCTGCTCGCGGATGCAAAAAAGCAGGGATGGGATACGGGCTTTACGACCGTTGGCGCGCAGGCGATTCACGCCATGCTGCCCGGCGCCTGCGCCGCGCGGCTGGGGATGAAGTGCTACCTGCTTCTGAAAAAGCGCGGGGTCACGGAACATCTGGGCAATCAGGTGCTGAACAGTATCTATGGCGCTGAAGTCCGTTTTATTGATACAGACAGTTATGACGATATTTACGCGGAGATGCACCGTATGGGCGATGAGTTCGCGAAGGAGGAACACAAGTCTTATTACATCCCCTGTGGTGGCTCGAACGCGTTGGGTGCAATTGGTTACGCGGCGGGTGTGCGCGAGCTGGCGCAGCAGGCAAAGGAGATCGGGCTTAAGATTGACCATATCACATCCGCGACGGGCTCGGGCGGTACGACCGCCGGTCTGTTGCTGGGCGCGAAGATGTTTCTCCCGGGAGTGAAAGCGCTGGGACTCGGCGTTGACGATGACCCCTTTGATGAGATCGTTTCAGAGCTTGCGCAGGAAGCCGCGGGTATGCTGGATTTCCCGCTTGAGCGGACGCCGGATGATTTCCGCATGGTCTACAATCTGGGCGCGGGTTACGCGATCCCGAACGCGGAGGATACGCCGTACATCGAGGAGATGGCCAGGATGGAAGGTATCCTGCTCGATCCGGTTTACACCGGCAAGGCATGGAGCGGTCTTCTGAAGCTCGTAAAGGATGGCTATTTTGACGGTGAGGAGAATATCGTGTTCTTTCACACGGGCGGTGCAGCAGCGCTGTTTGCAATGGAGTTGGGATGACAATTGTAGAATACTTATGCTCCCGGCAGGATACGGGATACCAGGATTTTCAGAGGAAGCTGATGCCTGCCGTGCCGCCGGAGAGTGTTATCGGGGTGCGCACCCCGATTTTGCGGTCGTATGTAAAAGAAATTAAGAATACAGAGTGTGCGCGGCAGTTCATGCAGGAGCTGCCGCATACTTATTTTGAAGAAAATCAGCTGCACGCTCTGCTGGTCTGTGAGGAACGCAGTTTTGATGCCTGTTTGGAGAAACTTCAGGCGTTTCTTCCCTTTGTCGACAATTGGGCAACCTGCGATCAGCTCGTTCCCAGAGTTTTCCGACAGCATCATCAGGAGTTATTGCCATATATAGACCAGTGGCTTACTTCCGGGCATGTTTACACGTTGCGCTTTGGTATCGGGATGTTGATGTGGCATTTCCTGGATGAGGATTTTGATGGGAAATACCCGGAGCGCGTCGCAGCGATCCGTTCCGGGGAGTACTACGTCAATATGATGATCGCCTGGTATTTTGCCACGGCGCTCGCGAAGCAGTATGACGCAGTGCTGCCTTATATTGCAGAAAAGAGACTCGATCCGTGGGTACACCGGATGACGATCCGCAAGGCCAGGGAGAGCTTCCGGGTCACGGAGGAGCATAAGGAGTTTCTCCTGCGTCTGAGATGAAGTTTTTCCTTTACCGGATTTTGCTCTTATGTTATGATAAGGGGCGAAAGTGAGGAAAGAAAGTGGCAGAGCTTACACCAATGATGCAGCAGTACATGAAGACGAAAGAGGAGTACCCGGACTGCATCTTATTTTACCGTCTCGGTGATTTCTACGAGATGTTTTTTGACGATGCGAAAACTGTATCCCGCGAGCTGAAGCTGACGCTGACGGGCAAGAGCTGCGGCCTTGAGGAGCGCGCACCGATGTGCGGCGTGCCCTACCACGCAG
>JAJPZP010000127.1 GCA_021204285.1 Lachnospiraceae bacterium
CTGCCGCCGTTTTTTGTTGGCCTCTTTCCATTTATTCCTGAACCGGAGCTATTGGGCGCACTGCCGGGCTTTATTGCACTGCCTTTTCCCTTTTTCTTATCAGAGCCGTTTTTTGTTTTACCGCGGCTGCTCTTATTCGCTGACTTCTTTTTCTGTTTCTTTCTTCCGGACGGTTTTTCCTCCGGATTTTTCTTTTTCCTCCAAAAGCGCCGTTTCTTCTTTCCCGAAGATGTTTCAATCACCGGCTCCACGACTGCGGCTTCATACAGATTCTCAGTCTCATAGCGTCGGACTGCCGGTTTCTGGAACCGCACCCGGACGATATTCTGCAGAATCTGCTCCAGATGCATCCCGTCCTTTTCATACATGGCGAAAAGGAATTCCGGCAGCATGAGAAGCACCATCCCTGTGGCAGCTCCGCTTGTGCCGATATAATTTCTCGTCAGAAAATAAAACGGGATTCCCAACGCCGCGCCGACCACAATGCAGATAATCTGCCGTAATGTCAGGTTGAACGCGACTTTGTTTTTCACCTTCGTCAGGTCTTTTGGAATCGTCACATATGCCATTTGCTAACCTTTGGCAACAGGAACCTAACCGGCAGGGGAAACGCCGTCCCTGTCCCCATTCCTTTCATTCAATTTCCCCATACTCAATGCGAGTTAAAGATGGACTTGCTTAGTGAACCGGTCTTCATCAGGCTGAAACAAAGGATGACGGTATACGCCGCCACACCAAACAGCGACGAATGGATGTCACTCGACAATGAAATCGAAGTGACCAGCGCCGCATAAATCCCGACGCAGACCATCATCAGAAACGCCTGGAATGCCAGGGCAAACAAGCCCCTGAAATAATTCGTCCCCATCTGTCCCCATTCCCGATTGGACATGGTTGCGAAGGGGATCGGTGCAACCGAAGTGTACAGGTAAATCTCAATCATACGACCGTACAGGATCACGGTAATCAGCACGGACATGATCTTCATACAGAAACTGACAAGAAATGTTTCCAATGCAAGGACGAGCAACTCCCCGATTTCCATAGACTCCATCGCAGTGTCAATCGTAGCGATCATGGAACTGATATCGATGGCAGTCGTGCCGCTGATCACACCGGCGGCACTGTTGACCACACTCTGTCCGACATCAAAGACCGCCATCGTAATTGTCCATGTATTGCTGACAATGTATACAGCTATCCACATCTTGAAGAAGTACTTGAAGAACATCCAGGTATCTATCTCATGCATGTTGTTCCGCTCTGTCAGCATGGAGATCAGCTCATAGCACAGGACCATCGTGATGATGATCCCGGCTATGGGTACAATCACTGAATTGGACAGGTTCTGTACCATGCTGTAAATGCTGCTGTTCCATCCCTGCGGGGTCATTCCAACCTGGGTGGCAATCTCACCGGTCTTTTCATTGACATCGGTAAACATCGTTTCCAGGTTGGAATCTACCATGCCTGTAAGGAGATCACGTATCCACTCTTCGATTGCTTCAAAAATCTTATCGAACATGGATTCTCCCCTTTCTTAAGAGATCAGAACAGCGTTGAAAGCACCGGAACCAGCTGGGTGCCGATCAGGATCACACCGCCGCCAGCCATAAGCTGCTTCATTCCCTGGCTCTTTGCACCGGGGTTGTCGTTGCCGTAACCCTCCATCAGGTTGATGACGCCCCATACACCGAGGCCTGCCCCGATTGCGATAACTAATGTCTGCAGGATTCCAATTGCGCTCGTAAAAAATGCCATACGGGTTAGTTGAAACTAACTTTTTTAATCTGGGGTTTTTTTGATATTTCTTTTATTTTTACAAAACCATCGGCCAGGAAATGCGTTCTTCCGCATCCCCCAAGTTAGTTTCGTCTCCTTTCGATTATTTTTGGTTGTTCACCTGACCGATGTTCTGTTTTTGTTCAGGCAGCGCTGATACAAATCAGAAAAAAAAGGCGAAAAAACCGCCAGGGAATTTCCTGACGGTTCAAATCAATCCTTATATCCTGTTTTCATTGCTGCCTGTCCCGCCGGGGCGCAGCCCGAATGGGTGGAAGCAGATGCTCCCTATTAACTGCCACTGTTCCCATCTTCCTCATCTCCCTCCTGTTCGCCATCTTCTGATTTCTCATTTTCTTCATCCAAATGGTTATCATCAGCATCGCCGGATTCAGCCGGAGCCACATTTTTCTTTTCATGCTCCCGCAAAAACCAGATGTTCAGGTTCTGGAATGCTGCCAGTTCCCTGTCCTGTTTGATACAGTACGGTTTATCCTTGATTTTTTCATAGTGCTTCGGAAGAAGTCCTCCCTTTTGAAGCGCTTTTTCAATATGTTCTTCTGCTTTATCTCCCAAATGACGAATTCCGCGAATCCCATCGTTGTACTGTGACAAAATCACAACATCCCTGACTTGATTGACATCATAACGACGCAGAGCGTGGGTGACACGGACAGGAAGTTCAAGGATTCCAATATCCTGATAGAAAAGATGCAAACCATCCAGATCTTCTATCCAATAACGGTATCTCTGTTCCATCCATGCAAGATACTCACGCATAAACTTCATTCTGACTTCATAGCCCTGAACCACATAGAGAAGCATCCACCGATTGTTCAGATTTCTGAGAGACTGCGTAATAGTTCCACGGATACGGTTCTCAGTCAGGCTGTACTTTTCCGCAATCTTTTTTATGCTCATACAATGCACATATCTGTCCGTCATAATCATCTGTTCTCGCTCCGTCAGGAAGCTTTCCAAAAGAAACCTAAGCCCCTTTTTCTGGTCTACGGTCAGTCTGCTGTAATCAAGCCCTGTCTTCAGATGGCAAGCTTTATTCAGGTTCAGTGCCTCCAGTAAAGATTCCGGATAACGTATTGGTCTTCGCATTTTATCTTCCTTTCCGCTGCTTACTCCGCAGCCATGTCTTCTTCCGTGACTTCCACTTCGTAGGAGTCAAATTCCTCATCGACGCCCATCTGCAGATAATGGTTGATGTATTTCTCTACATCGAACGCATTCTTATCGTCATAGTCAGCCAGTTCCTTATACCGCTTGTGCCGCGTGATATCGTACTTATCAGAAAGGAACGGCCTTACGCCCCTCACCTGCAGGATGCACTTATTTCCGTCCATGACAGAAAGTTCATCCCGGCTCATCAGTTCTTTTCCGGTCTTCTGATAATTCATACCGTAGGAACGGCTCTGCCCGCGGGTATCAGAAGTATTGAACAGGTCAATCGTCTCTTTCCCCAGCGTCTCTGAGATTTCTTTTAACGTGCTGCTCTCCTTGCCTCCAAGGAAAAGCATGGTATCGCAGTTGCCCGTGATGGTCTCGGCGGCATCCTTATAGATCGTCTTTAACTGGCTCTGCGACTGCAAAATAATAGAAGCCGAGATTTCACGGCTTCTGATGGTTGCGATCAGCTTATCAAATTTTGGTATGGTGCCAATGTTGGCAAACTCATCAAGCAGGAGACGTACATGGTACGGGAGCCTGCCGCCATGCTCATCGTCTGCCTTGTCGCAGAGCAGATTGAAAAGCTGGCTGTACATAATCGCCACAACAAAGTTGAACGTGTCATCAGTGTCGCTGATAATAACAAACATCGCCATCCGGCGCTCTCCAAGCATATCCAGTTCCATCTCATCATAGGCCATTAGGTCTCGTAACTCCTTAATGTCAAACGGAGCCAGCCTTGCGCCGCAGGAGATCAGGATGGATTTTGCCGTCTTACCTGCCGCCAATTTGTACTTCTTGTACTGGCGGACAGCAAAGTGTTCCGGGTTCTCTGCCTCCAGTTCCTCAAATAGTTCATCTACCGCATTTTTGAACTCTTCATCGTCTTCTCTGGCTTCACTTGCGTTGATAAACTCTAAGAGGGTGGAAAAGTTCTGCTCTTCCTCCGGAGCCTCGTACCAGATATATCCGATCAATGCGCAGTATAAAAGACGCTCCGCTTTCACCCAGAAATCCTCCCCTGATTTTTCGCCGTCGCCTTTCGTGTTGGCGATGATCGTGTTGACCAGTTTTAAGATGTCCTTCTCACTCCGGATGTAGTGGAAGGGGTTATAGTGCATCGATTTCCGGAAATTGATTGTATTCAGCACCTTAATGACATACCCTGCTTTGTCCAGCATTTTTCCGCACTCGATAATAATTGTGCCTTTCGGGTCCGTGACCACGTAGGAGATTTTTTCTCCCATCTGCATCAGGTTTGGCTTCACAAAAAACCTTGTCTTGCCGCTTCCGCTGCCGCCGATCACGATCACGTTCTTATTCCTGGCGTATTTTGGCTGTTTCGGCCGGCTGCTCATAGTCAGGCGCTCTGTCTGCGTCAGGATGATGTTGTTCTCAAATACCGGATCAATGAACGGTTCTATGTCCTTTGGCGTCCCCCATCGGGCGGAGCCGTATTCGGAACCTGGCCGGTACTTTTTCGCGTTCTTCCGCCGGTATGCGATAAACGCATAAAAGAGAACCGCTCCCGTGATGCCAACACCCAGATCAAAGGGATGCAGGCTCGGCAACAGATTTTTAAATGCCAGATTGAAGTTCTGGAACAGCACCCACAACCGCGTGATCAGCGAATCACCGGTGCAGTGGCGGTACAGCCACGCCTCTTTCTCCACCAGATAGAAAACAATCACATAGGGGATGGACTTCGGCAGGAGCTTTTTCACATCCAGGCCCTGCAGCTTCTCTTTTACCGCCGCCTGCGCTTTCTTAAGCCAGCCACTCCCTCCGCTCTCATTGGAAGGCACCTTTTTCTTCACTGTTTTGCGAAGCGTACCGGACTTTTTTCTATCCGTACTCATAGCGACTGCCCCCTGTCCTTTGACTTGTCTTTCTCGCGTTTCCGGTGCTTCGCAGCCCGGTCTTTCGCGATCTGGAGCTTTTCCCGGATGGACATCTTCGGCTTTTTCTGCTTCTGTGCTGAAATACCGGCGTATTCCTTGAATGCCGCCGTCATCACATCCACATCCTTCGCACGGAAGAACACCATATACCGGGGCGGCTCCGTCGAACTATCCTTTTTCAGGCTGTAATCAATACTGTATTTCCGCGCCACCCGCTCAAAAGACTTGATGTTATTGTCTGTGATCTCGATGTTGGACAACTGGCTCCCATCCTTCATCATCTTTTTCAGGCTCTGCTTGCCGTGATTCGTCGTCTGTCCGGAATCTGTCTGAGCCTGTGATTTCTGTTTTTTCTTCTCCATCTCTGAAACCAGCTTTTTTAACGCCGCTTTCAGGATATTCCCGGAGATTTTACCGCCTTTGATACAAAGGGAAATCGTCTTTTCATTCACTTCCTCCTGCAACTGCCTCACCTTCTTTCTCCATGAGTGGAAGTATCCCTTCTTTCTTTAACTGCTCATACAGGAACAGCCGCCCTTTCTGCGTCCATTCCGTCTGCATTTTCGTCTCCGTTGTCCCGTTACTGAGCGGAATCACAAATGTCCGGCTGTGTGCGTAACCTTTATTCTGATATTTCGCGTACAGAACCCACTGCGTCCCCGCCCGAAACTGGATGCCCATATCGTTTAGTTTCCGGTTGAATGCCACCGCACTCATCCCGTAATCCTTTGCGATCTGTGTAGTCAGAACCAACGACTTTGACTGCAAGACATAATCCATGTACCGTGCTTTCGGTTGCAGTTGGCTGATCACCTTTTCCCGGTCCTCCAGCTGTACGGTCAGAGTACTGTTTTGCTGCTTTAACTGCTCCACTGTCCGATTCGCCATCTGCAATGCCCGCGCCATCACCAACTCCGGTGTGTTCCAGGCTTCCTCAACCTGGATAAAATACTGCCGGAACTTCCGTCCAAGTTCAGAGCGCTGAATCATACACAGTTCCTTTGCCATTGCAATGGTCATTTCATGATCCACCTTATTCTGGCCGCCGTGCATCTCGCTTCCCAAATTTGAGAAGCAAGTCTGATAGTCAGTCCCTTCCGCAAAACCATATTCACACATACGTCTGAACCAGTCAGCGTATTTCGTGCTGATACCAAGAGCATCGTGCAGATCTCGTCCGCTCACCCTGGGCTGCTCACCCTCATAGTTAATCTGAATCAGTTCATTCACGTTATTCCTTTCCTCCTGTTCTACCCGCCACCGCCATACATATCGTGGTTGACAAGTGCGCTGTAATAGCTGCTGATCGTCATCGGCGCGTTGTATAATGCCGCAAGCAGGTACTGCTTGATATTGCGAATTCTTGTTGTGTTCTCCCTCATGCAGGAAAGCACATATTTGATATGCTCCCCCTTTAATTTCATCAGCTGGCTTTTCACTACCTGAGCCGGCTTTTCATCCCCCGCAATCCGGATAACAGGCCGCTTTGAGCAAACCGTCTCAACCAGTAAGTCCAGAATCTCATACAGCTGCTCACGGTCATACGGACAGTCACAGAGCAATGCTTCAAACTCCAGCTGTTCTAAAAAATAGTCCCGATAATACTTGTACTCATCGCTTCCATCCATCCGCGTCTCATAATCATCGGAAGAAAAGATAGACTCAGTATCGCTAAATTCAGTATTATTTCCCTCAGTCTTATTCGTATTTGATTTCCATGATTCTGGAATCATGGTTTTCATGACCCCAGAATCATGATTTTCATGATTCTGAAATCCTGATTTTCGGAGTACCCCGTCGAACTTCTTCACATAAATCATGGTCGGCTTTCCCTGCCCCGGATTTTTCCGTTCAATCAAGCCTATCGTCTCCAGCTCTACAAGCAGCTTTGTAGCTTTCTGATTCGCACACCTTAAATCTCTCTGGATATTTTTCAGTGTGTAGTAGATAAACGCCCTGCCTTCTTCATCGAACCATTCGTTCCTGACTGACAGCTACATTCTGTCAAGCATCAAACCATAAAGGACCTTAGCGGCAATCGATAAATGATCGAAGCACGGCTCCGTAAAAAGTACCTTTGGCATTCGGAAAAAAGCATACTGGTCCGCATCATTCCTGTGAAAATAAGACAGATCCAGACGCTCCGCGCTGCTCATCGTCCCACCTTCATCTCCCGCATGATTTTCCTTAAGCAGTAACCGATGCAGGGAGCGTCCCTTCCGTATGGACAGCCCTCACAGCTCTCATCCGGGTCTGCCCCATCTTCCTCACTCTCTTCCAGGTAAAAACAGGTATCTATCCTGCAGCCCTTCCTCCCACCCAGCCAGAAATAACAATAGGTGCAGTCCTTCGGTTTATCCTCCGCGTACTTCACTTTCCTTTCAACCATCGTCCGCAGCCTCCTGTTCTTTCTCCCTCACCATTACTTCCATATGCTGGTCAGCCAGTGCACCCGACCGGACACAGCTATACATCATCACCACCGCCAGCACCAGAGCACCAGCAATCAGGCATTTAATAACCATCCGTACCACATCCTTTCTTAAATTTTTCATTCAGGCATATCTGCTTTTTTGTTTTTGATGCCAAACCAGGCGGGCGCGGCATAAAAGCGTATTTTCACACCCGCCCGGATACAAGCAGTCGAGCCGCGGCAGTCCGAGTTAAAAACTTTCCCGCGCGTCCCTGTTACAACAAAAAGAAAAAGGGCGCCTGCAAACTTGTACGGTGTCTGCAGACGCCCATTGGTATCTTATGGCATTTTGCCACTTATCTTATTCTTTTTCTCCGTCTGTTCTGGAAAAAGGCTGCCAGACACAGAACAATACCAAGGAGACTAAGCGCGGCCAGAGCAATCCACAGTGTTACATTGCTCTCATCCCCTGTTTTCGGCGTCTCTCCAGGCACGACCGTCGGAGTCTCTTCTTCCTCTTCCGGCGTATGGCTGTTTACCACCACAAAGCTGTCATCGCCTTCGGTGATGGTAGCCGTGTAGCCGCTGATCGCATCCTCTGACAGAATGTAGACAATCTCCGTTCCGTTTGCATAGACCGGAAGCCCGCTAAAGGTATAGCTCTGGTCAGCCGCATCTTTTAAGATTGTCCCGAAATATACGGAGCCATCGGAACCGGTCAGGGTCAGTTTCACGTCTGCACGAAGCCCGTCCTTATCATCCTCGTCCTCCCAGACTTTAATCACTGTGATGTCCTTCGTCTCTGGCGTATGGCTGTTTGTGATGGTGAAAAGATAGCCGCTTTCTGACTTTTCGACCACCGATTCATAGCCATCTACTGCCTCTTCTTCAACGGTATAAACGATCTGCTCCCCTTCATTCCAGTAAACCGGAAGTCCGGTGAATACACAGACATAGCCATTCTCCGCTGTCAGCTCCGCTTCATAAGTGTTTCCATCCGTACCGGTCATGGTCACTTTGATGCTATCCGGACGGATTCCGTCCTGATCATCCGCATCATCCCATACCTTAGAGATCACCACATCGGTCACAGCCGGGATATGGTTGTTCGTCACGGTAAAACTGTAGCCGTCCTCGCTGGCAAGCACTTCATCCGAGTAGCCGTCCACTGCCGTCTCCTGCAGGGAGTAGGTGATCGTCTGACCCTCGTTAAAGTACACAGGAAGATCGGTAAAGGTGTATGCCCAGCCGCTTTCCACAGTAAGTTCGGCGGTATACTGGCTTCCATCCGAACCAGTCAGGACAACTTCGATACTCGAAGGCCTTACGCCGTCCTGATTCTCCTCATCGTCCCATGTCTTCTCAACATAAATGTCCGTCACCGCGATCTCATGCGTGTTTGTCAGGGTAAAGGTATAACCATCCTCTCCAGCCTCCAAAGCGGTTTCATAATTCTCTACCACATCCTCAGAAATGCTGTACACGATCTGTTCTCCATGATTGAAATACACAGGAAGATCGGCAAAGATATATTTCCAGTTATTTTCCACAGACAGGTCAGCTTCATAAGTATTCCCGTCCGTGCCGGTAAGCACCACATGGATACTTTCCGGTCTCACACCGTCACGGTTTCCATCATCTTCCCAGACCTTCTCTACGGTAACAGCCGTTGTCTCCGGCTCGTGGGTGTTGGTCAGAATAAAACCTGTGCCATCCTCATTTAAGGAGATTTCGGTCTCATAGCCGTCTACTGTTACTTCCGTCAGCGTATATTCCACAGCCTCGCCCTTATTCCAGTAAACATAAACATCTTCGAAAAGATATGTCCAGTCATTCTCAGTATTAAGCTCTGCCGTATACGCTGTCCCGTTGCTTCCGTTCAAAGTCACGGTAATGCTTTCCGGGCGGATGCCGTCCTGATCGTCGTTATCGTCCCAGACCTTTGAGACCGGGATAGATACCGTTTCCGGTTCATGCGTGTTGGTAATGGTGAACAGATATCCGGACTCATCCACCGTATAAGCGGTTTCATATCCTTCTACAGCAATCTCTTTCACCGTATAGGTAATCAGGGTTCCGTGGTCATAGTAGACAGGAAGTCCACTGAACAGATAAGAATATCCATTCTCCGCAGTCAGCTCCGCTTCATAGGTGCTGCCATCCGAGCCTCTCAGCGTCACCGCGATACTCTCCGGACGGATACCGTCCTGATTCTCTGCATCATCCCACACTTTGCTCACGACCACATCGGTCACAGCCGGGATATGGTTGTTGGTCACGGTAAAACTGTAACCATCTTCGCCGGCAACAACCTCATCGGTATAGCCGTCCACTTCCTTCTCCTGCAGGGAGTAAGTAATCAGCGCCCCTTCATTCCAATAAACCGGAAGGTCACTGAAAGTATATTTCCAGTCGCTCTCTGCAGTCAGCACTACTTCGCGCACCGTGCCGTCCGAACCGGTCAGCACAACTATGATCTCCTCTGCACGGACACCGTCCTGGTCGTCATTGTCGTCCCAGATTTTCTCCACCGGAATATCCACGGTCTCGATCTCATGGGTGTTGGTAATGACAAATTCATGCTCTTCATTGGCATCTGCCACCGCGCGCACATAGCCGCTTACCGGGCTTTCAACCACAGAGTAGGTGATCTTCTGTCCCTCATTCCAGTAAACCGGAAGATCGGTAAAGGTATACAGCCAGTTGTCATCAGCAGCAATCTTTGCTACACGCTCCGAACCGTCTGAACCGATCAGTTTCACTTCAATGCTCTCCGGTCTTACGCCATCGCGGTTTTCATCATCATCCCAACCCTTCACAACCGTGTACTCTGTTGTTTCCGGCGTGTGGGTGTTGGTAATAACGATACTGTAGCCGCTCTCCCAGCTTCCATCCATTACAGAGTAGGAAACTGTATAACCATCTACTGCATCCTCTGTCACGGAATAGGAAACCAATTTCCCGGACGCATACACCGGAAGCGCCGCAAAACGGTATGTCCAGCTCTCCGAACCGGAACGGATCGTTGCGCTTCTCGTGACTACTGTGACAGTTTCCCCGGCATCATTGGTGATGGTGCCAACGAGATTTAAGGTCACATCACTGCGAAGTCCGTCCTGGTCGTCATTGTCTTTCCATGCCTTCGTCACCGTTACAGTTGTGGTATCCGGCTCATTTTCGACCGTCAGGCTTCCATCCAGGGTCTCGCCATCTACGGTTACGTAGCTTATCCAGCTGCCATCTGTTGATCTGCTCTTTACTTCCACCGTCCAGGTTTCATCAGTCTTTAAATATCCGTCCGATGCCTTGTACTCAGAAAGTACATAAGTACCAAGCGGCAGGCCACTTAAAGATACCGTGCCATCTTCGCCGGTTGTCAGATAACAGCTCTCATTTACCTTGTTTCTGACTCCAGTGTAACTGCCGTCTTCAAAGGTCAGGTATTTGCCGTCTGCGTCTTGCATCACAAAAACTGCATCCGAAAGCGTCACATCTGTGTCCGCTTCTACTTTCCGGATCGTCAGGCCAGAGGTAAAGGTCAAAAGGCCGATGTCATTGTGGCTGCTCTCATAGAGATATGCATCCATTTCTGACAATTCCGGCAGCGTGATACCTGCGATATACGCATTTTCAAGCCCGGAGCCGTCCTCAGATACGGTCGCCGCAGCATCAGAATCCACTGTATCATCGCTTCCCGCATCCTGTACGATCAGTCCATAGCCGTCCAGTCCAGTAAACACCACATAATAAGTGCCTGCCTCCAGATTGTTAAAGTTGTAGGAGCCGTCTTTCCCCGTCTTGACCGAATCCACGCTCTCCCCATACACATCGTAAGCGGTATAAAGCTTCACGCCGTTTACCGTCGCCGCCGCTTTTGCAGAAGAAGCATACCCGGAAGCCGTCGTGCGATAAAGGTTTGCTGTCACTCCGGACAGGAGCGTTTCCTCATCATCCCTTACACCGTCACCGTCTGCGTCCAGCCATGCAAGACCGGAAATATCCCGCTCCGCTACATGGGTAGATACCAGAACACTGGTAACAGAAGAGGATTGGTCGTCCCCGTATTCATAGAACATGTTGCAGTAAACATCGCCAGGATTGTTGCCTTCCGTAGAAACGGTAACGTCAAAAGAGATGTTTTCTTTGGAGGACAGAGTGCCAAGGTCAAAATAAAAGGCGGTCATGTCCTCATAACCGGACACATCCAGTGTCACAGTATGGTTGGTATCATCTACCGTCGCTTTCTTCATCAGGTCCATCCAGGAGCTGATATTTGCCGCCCCGGTCACAAGGTCTGATGCAGAAGCACTTACTCTGCCATCCGTCACATAAAACGCCATGCCGTCAATATCCTTCTCAAAAGAGGACACTGCACTCGAAAAATCAATCGTGATGGACTTCACACTGTAACTTCCCGAAAAATCCGAACCCATACTGTCACCGCTCACAGGCAGAATGTCTGCCAGTCTGGTTCCTTTCTGGTCTGCTTCGGATTCATTTGCGAACAGGAATGTCCAGGTAAACTCCCCGTCCTGTTCAATCAGGTGTGCGTCCACCTGTTTGGAAATACTGATAGCCACCAGCTTTACAATCACAAGAGACGTAGAACTGTAATTGCCGAACGCCGCCTGCTTCACACGATTGTCCCCGGTACTAGCAATCGCCGCAGAGACTGTGATGGACTGGTTATTCGTCACATCATTCATCGTCCCGGCATGTCCAATCGTACAGGAAAACGTGATCGCATCCAGCGCCGCGCCGACCGTCACGTCCGCCAGCGTGTAGGTAAGAGTCGTCGTGCCATCTTCCGCCGTTTCAATCTCCGGTGTGATATAGTCATCACCCCACATGGAACTACCCGCATCATAAGTCAGGTCGCTCGGCAGCGTCACAGTCACAGTCGCTGTCGTTGTTCCTGCAATTGCTTCACTTCCCGTAGAAGAATTGCCGTCTACCTCGATATAAGGCTGAACGGAATAGGACACCGTGCGTTCGCCCGCATCCATATCATAGACTGCCTTTGCCTGCCCGTTAGAACTGGTATCAGCAATGCTGATATCCACCGTAGCAGTTTCCCCACAGATTAACAGGCTCGTGCCACCATAAAAGCCGGTAACGTGTGTTCCGGAAATGATATTTCCTTCACTGTCGTATTCCGTCTTGACATAGTAGGCGTCCGTCGAAGACTTCTTGCCCATCGCTGCATATGCGGAACTGCTGCAGTAAGCTTTGTATAGGTCATAAGCTTCGATCTGATCGATATCCATTGTATACTCAGAGGAACCACTTACCGCTGACATCGGGTCAACATCACTATAAGATGCCCAGCCCTCCGAGACTGCTGCATAAGTTTCCCCGACTGTCGCCGTGTCCTTTACTATCAGGTCAATCATATACTGTGGGAAAGGTGTACCATTCGCGGTATACGAGCAGTCTACTACCCAGAGAACACCGACGCAGACATAACCATCTGCTTCCAGTGCATTCAGGTCCCGATAATAATGCAGGCTTGCATCATTCATCAGGGTATCGCTCATTTCCTGCTCGCTTGACCAGTTGGAAGAACGTCCGACAAAATAGCCGATATACGAGTTGATGGTAACAGAACCCGTCGCCAACCCTGCTGTTGAATAATAGTTGCTCGATCTGTCTACCTCAAAGGCATCCGCATCCCACTTAATCAGACCGATCACTGTCTCAATGCTCTCATCCGAAGATGTCGTAAGCTTCTGCCAAAGCCTTACCGAACTGCCCACATAGCTATAGGCATCACCGGAAGAATAGGAGCTTCCCAGCTGATAGGTTGCGTCCGGCTGCTGTGAATGGGACGATGCGCTTGTTGTGGTAAAGTTGACGCCCACGTTGATCGACCCCGGCGGCAGAAGCACATAAGTCGCCGCAAAGGAAGCTGTGGTGTCATACTCATCACTTTCAACAGCAAAATTGTCTGCTGTCACTTTGAAATACACGTTCGTGATCTCATCCACATCCCCATATGGGAACTGAAGGACTACCTGAATCACCCCGGCAGAAATGCAAGCCTGGTTTGCCTTGTAGGTTGTTCCGTCCTCTGTCCGCTTATACCACGTGTTATTCGCGGTCGGGAAAATATAGTCTTCCGTGTCCACCGTGTAATTCTTGATTGTCACATGATAGACCAGTGGATTTTCCCCATCTTGCGTGATTGTCCAGTCGCCGCCGTCATAGCAGGAGTCATAAATGCTTGAGAGCGAACAGCAGCCAAGTACATTGTACGGTGCCGCAGAATAGGCATAACCACCCTGCTTTAAAAACGTCCTGCCCCATTCGCCGGTCGATGAGCTTCGCTCATTCTCATCATAATCCCACATCACAGGCGTATAACCGGACTGGTTGCTCAAAAGCGCACCTACAGAATTCATGGAATACTCATTTAAGGTAATGTCAAAGGTAATCTCCCCTGTCGGGAACTCAAGACCTTTCAAGCCCTTTTCCACAGAATCGTTCTGCATCATCACGGTTACACCGTAAGATTCCATTCTGCCGCGGATCGTAGAAGCGCCGCTTACCGTATCCTGCGCCGCATCCTCGCCGCCTGTGGAAAGGTCATACTCTCCGTAAATATCCATCTCGCTGGACTGGCTGATCTTAACAGCAAATTTTGCCGCCGCAGACACAGTGACCACCTCCGGTGATACAGATACTTTCTGCTCATCTGCGTTGCCCGCCATCCAAAGTGTAAACTCAGGCTGAATCATTGTCCCGTTTGACGCCGCACCGACATACAGTCCCACAGAAAGTGTCCCCGCGCCCGGAATCGTCATAAACTCCGCGTTGGTCAGTTCCCTGCATCCCGTCAGCACCTGTTTCACTACCGTGGAAGCGTCCTCATAGCTTGTACCGGTCGTGCCGTCCTCAAAATAATAGGTCAGCACCGGGTCTACCATCCAGTTCATCGCGTCCATATTGAAGATCGCCACATCCGGCGAACAGGGAAGCGTAAACTCTACATACAGCACACCCGAATCAACGGATACATTCGCATCAGTCAAGGCAGTCGTATAAGAGATAGTGTACGACACATAATCAAAAGAACGCACAATGCGGTTATCCTCATTACTGTCATCCCCAGCTTCATCATCGTCATCGAACGGCGCGGTGCCATCCACAATGTCGATCACGGAAAGCCCGTCCACATAACTTGTGTTGTCGGTATCTTCCGCCAAAGACATCAAAGAAATCGCCTCTTCGGTTCCTTCCTCTGTTTCCGTCTCTGTCTCAGCATTCATCTCCGTATCGGATTCCGCTTCAGAGGAAATCCCGGTTTCTGTTTCGGCCGCAGCTGCTTCATCAATCTCCGCAGTCATTTCTGCTTCAGAGGAAGCCTGTTCAGATTCAGCAGCCTCTTCCGCCGAAGACTCTACCGTCACTTCGCCAACCGTGACAACCTCGCTCTCTGTTTCAGAAACCTCCGCCGCCGGGTCAGGGTCAGCATCCGCATCACCGCCGGAATCGTCCTCACCGGACTCTCCAACCTCAGAAACAGCCACAGCAGTTCCCGTTTCCGGTTCTTTTACAATAATCGTTCTGCTTATCTGGTAGGAAGGATTTCCGCTGTAAGGTTCCACATAGTATACTGCCTTATAGGTATCGGCATGGCCAGACGAATATGTCTGTCCGCTGTCGCTCTTCGCTTCGTGAAGTGTGACCTTCACCTTTCCGGAATCATATTCGATGCCTTCAAAATCATTTTCGACATCAAAATCACTTCCATACTCCACCATGATGTCGATTGCTGTCACAATCTCATCTGCCGCAAGCTGATCCTTCACTTCATCCAGTTCCGGATACTCCGCCTCATATGCGGCAGGCTCTGCTGTTTCTGCTGCATATGCCATCAAAGGCGATGCCACAGCAGACAGAACGCTCACCACCGAAAGGATTCCGGAGAGCGCGCGTCTGAAACAAATTCTCTTCTTCATAAAGTACCTCGCTTTCTAAAATCAGTAGATTTGCTGCGTTACCCGCAGCGGGTCAAATAGATTGGTCTCGCCAAAAGACCGCTTAAGTCTGCATTGGAACCACATCCCTTCTATATAGATTTGTGCCATAGAAAGCTCATGCGTCATAATCAGGACTCCACTTATCCGCGAATTCCTGCTAATATCCGCAAAGAGAAACAACAGCACATTCATAAGGCGGAACCAGTTCATTGCCCGGCTCCGCCTCATGGTATCTACTGTTGTTTCGTAGGTATTTTTATTTATTTTCTGCCTGTGTTCCCCTCAGACCCGTTCCTGTCCCGTTTCTTCCGCAACGTATTCACTGGCAAGACGCGCGATAATGCGCATTCAATACCAGGTATCCATCTGAGCAGGCTATTTTGTTTTCAAGGTACTCAGAAGCGGTCGTTTTTTACCCCTTCACTTACCTGTGAAAACAAACCCGTCAGGACAAGCTATCGAAAAAATAATTTTGAGAATTTATTGAATCGGCACTGCAGAATATTCAAGCCAGCAATCCCTGTGCATCTTCCCCGTACCGTTTCCGCATCTGGCGCGTAGCTTTCCCCATCATGTCACGAACCGCCTGACGGCTGACGCCCAGATCATCCGCGATCTGCACATAAGGTTTCTCATTCAGGACATTCTCTATCACCACATGACGCTGCTTCACAGTCAGAAAATCCAGACTCTGCAAAGCCATTTCCTCACACTCCCTTGCAAAGAGGATATCCTCCGCCGAACCGACCAGGTCCAATATCTCCTGCCAGTCCTCTGCTTCCGCACTGTAAGAAATGGTATGGGCATAATATCTGCGGTCGGAGTTATTGCTTAGGTGATCTTCCCCTTCGAGTACAAGGCGGAGATACCAGGCCGCGCTTTCAAAGCTTTCATCCTCCACCATCTCCTGAGAACCGGCGCAGTTGCTTTCATATAAATAGCCGCCGCTTTCCGGGAACGGAAACACGGTCGCGCCTGCTTCGCTCCGGTACAGCACATATCCGTTTTCATATACGCTGACCGTTGAACCCGCTACGGTGCAGCTGATCAGAATTTCCTCCCCTGACTGCAGCAAACTCTTGCACCTCGGTGTTTCCCTGCCCTTCTTCGGCATCACTTCCATCTTCTTTCTCAGTTCTCTCAATGTCAGCATTCCTGACCGTCCTTTCTGCCTTGCGGCACGGGTCAGTCAGTTGCGCCAGCGGATAATCCGCCAGAAACAAAGAAGGCAGCAGGAAAGGGCCGCAGACCAACCCGTTTTTTTAAACGGGAGCCTGTGACTCCTCCTGCTGCCCTTGCAGCCGGTTCCTCTTATCTTACAGATACGGAAACCTCATTTTTCATTTATCCGGGAATCACCCGCCATACGGACATGTCACTTGTCACAACTTCAAGCAGATTGCCCGGTTCTGTCAGTCCCAGATACCTTACCGGAATGTTTCTGCTCCGGGCTACGGAGACATCCTTCGCCATTTCTTCCGTCATGACATTTCCAATCAGCCACATCTCGTCCGCCTGCATCAGCCATTCCTGCGCCAGTGTTTTGTAATCCACCAGTTCCATATCATCAAGGGTGGAAATAAACCGGCTGAAATACAGCTGCGGCGCAAGCGGCATATAGCCAAGCTTGGCGAGCATCCGGCAGGCCATCCGCGCGGTTTTCACATCCGCTTCCCACTTGCGTTTCTTCTCCTCATCCATCTCTCTTTCCAGACGGTACGGGGAACATACATATACAGTTGTAATCATTCTCTTATTCTCCATGAGAACCTCTCCTTACATTTTTGATGTTCCAAGGACTCTCGCCCTCGGACACGCATATCATACCGGAAGACACATCGGTAAAAAAGTGCATGGGATGAACCCCAAACCCCATGTAAAAGTGCTTCTGAAGCCCTTGATCTGGCCCTTATTTTCGACTTTCTCTGTCCACTTATCGCTTTCCATCTCTCTATAAAGAGGCTCCATCACAGCTTTTTCAGGGGTTCACAGCATGAACCCCTGAGCAAAAAATATTTTCAGTTTTTTCTGCAAAGCCTTGTATTCTGATGTATAATATAGAGGCGGCAGATCAGCAGTGAGCTGTTTTTATGCCACGTTATTCTCAGGATTTTTCCCTGAGACCGATGTGAAAAAGAAATGAGGAACCTGAACTATGGCATCCAACAAAGGTCGCATCCTTTTCCTTCTGCAATATCTGCAGGAAAATACAGACGAATATCACGCCGTCAGCTCTAAGGAACTTGTAGAGCTTTATGCTGCAAACGGTTTTAACGGAAACCGAAAGACAGTCAAGGACGATATCCAGGAACTAATCGGCGCCGGGTATGACATCTATGAGGAAATCGGCAGCGGCACCAGCACTACCTACAGCTATGTAGGAAGGTTATTTGACCTGCCGGAGGTAAAAATGCTGATAGACGCTGTTTCTTCCGCACGATTTATCAGCGCTGCAAGCAGCAAAGAGCTGATTGATAAACTAACACAGCTTGCCAGCAGACACACAAAAGACAGCCTGACCGCGATGGTCTATCCTTCCGACCGTGTAATCACAGCCAGTCAGAGGCTCTATTACGTGATTGATATAATCCAACAGGCCATCCTTGCGAAAAAGAAAATCCGATTCCAGTATCTCGACTACAACGTCCAGAAGGAATTGATCCTGCATAATGACGGGGAATACTATGATTTTTCTCCCTACTGCTGTGCCTGGAACGGAGACCGATATTACCTCTTAGGCCGATTGGACAAACGTCCGGACGGGATCAATCCTTTCCGCATTGACCTGATGTGTACACCGAAAATACTGGATGAAGATGCTTTTCCACCCCCGGCGGACTTCAATCCGGCAGAATATGCGGCAAAAGTTTTCCGGATGTTTAATGGAAAAAACGAGAAAGTCATGCTGGAAGCGGACAACCGACTGATGAAGAAATTCATTGACCGTTTCGGAGAAGAATTTTCTTCCTGGCCAGTGTCCGATACAGCCTTCCGCGCCGAAGTTGAAGTTGCGGTCAGTCCCACTTTCTACGCCTGGATATCCGAATACAGCGGACAGATACGAATCGTCGCTCCCGATGATGCCAAGGCAGGCTACATAGAACACTTAAAAAAGCTGCTTTCCAGCGAACAGGAATAGCTAAAAACGAAAAAGCCCCGGAACTAAGGTGGTCAAATTTTCGACCACCCTCGCTCCGGGGTCATTTTTGTACTTGAAACAGGGAATCGGATGATATATAATCTTCCTATCGGAATTGAGTTATTCTGTTAGAGTCAAAAAAAGAGGTGAATGAAGATGAGGCATAAAAGCGACGAACTGATGAAACAGATTTTTGAGTTCGTGGAGCAGTTTACGATAGAAAACCTCCGCTCTCCAAGCACTACGGAAATCGCAAAGGCTGTAAAAGTAGCGCAGAGTACTGCCTACAAGTACCTTGTCGCCATGCGGGAGAAAGGGATGCTCTCTTACCAGGACGGCATCATCTCCACGAAAAAGACGCGCAACCTGATATTCAACCAAAGTGCTGCGGCGATTGTCGGTTCCGTCTCCTGCGGCCTGCCGCAGCTGGAAGAGGAAAATATAGAAGAGTATATTCCACTCCCGGCAAGCCTGATCGGGAAAGGTGAATTTTACGTCGTGCACGCAAACGGGGAATCCATGATTGGAGCCGGTATTGATGATAATGATCTGGTGATTGTCCGCAAACAGACCGAAGCAAGTTATGGCGACCTGGTGATCGCTCTGGTAGACAATGAGAATACTTTGAAGAGATATTTATTTGACAAAAAGAAAAATCGGCCATATCTCCACCCGGAGAACCCCGATTTTGAAGATATTTATCCGGCTTCCCTGTCCATACAGGGCATAGCCGTCCATGTGATCAAGCGGCTGCAGTAAATCCCACACAAGGCTGCAGCGCCACAGACATTGAACTTAACGATCAGCACAGAGGGCAGACGGCATTTTCAAATGCTTCGGAACAGCCTGCCCACTCAAAACTCCTCAACGGTTTTCTTTTCCCTTTACCTGTTGAGTGATGGATTTTTTATTGCTTAAACCACGGTCAAATACCCTAAAGGTATTTGACCCTCGCGGCAGTCGCCAAATATCCGTGTAAACACGGCTACTTGGCTCGTTGCTCCGCGGGAATAAAGCGTGAGGAGATTTGCGATGAACTACTTAACCTATGACCCGGAGCCGGAAGCTGAATGCTTTTTCTCTATGCCACCGGCAATACCAGCCACGAAACCTGCCAGAAAGCCCTACTATCAGGACAGTCCTGATATGTGTTCCCTTGAGGATTATTTCCGTGAGCATTTCACTCATGAATACACCAACTTCCTGCGGCAAAAGCTTGCGTCACGGGAGCTGCCTCTTGGGCGTATCAGCCGGAACGTCCCGGAACCCGATACTATCTTTGTGACGGACGCTGACATCACTTCCATCCACTTTACCGCGATAGACAGCGAACACGTCCATGTGGAAGCATTGGTGCGCGCTTCTATCTATTTGTCCGTCTTATTGGGTAATTCCCAGTATTCGGATACAACTGAGCAGCTATACAAGATTAACGGCAGTCTCGCCATTTATGACGATGGCTATGAATACAGCCTGATCGACCAGGCAGGGATTTATAAATCCTGGGATCAGACCACGTACCGTCCTCTGTCCCACTATCTGGTTCCTGTCCTCTCCCGTGATGAACTGGAGATTGAAGCGGAACGGATTTTAGAGCGCTACTATCCGGAGGCCTTGCAAAAGCCAACTCAACTGGATGTCAATATCTTTGTAAAACGGCTTGGGCTTACTGTCCAGTACGCACGTATCACAAAAGACAGTTCTATTCTTGGACAGCTTTTCTTTGAAGAAGCCGCCATCACAGTTTACAATGAGGCCGGTGAACCGTTACAGATGACAATCCCTGCAAACACCATCCTGATTGATGTGGAAGCCGCCAGAAAAGCAAACGGCGGACGCGTCCATCCAACCATCCTGCATGAGTGTGTCCATTTTCTCCTGCACAGGCTCTTTTTCCGGATGCAGCGGATTTACCAATCTGAAATCCAGTGCATCTCCTGCCCGGTGGAAGTGACTGCCTCCAAAGACTCCCCGATCTACTGGATGGAATGGCAGGCAAACCAGATGGTGCGCAGGCTTGCTATGTACTCCGGGCAGACCAAAATAAAAATCAATGAGCTAATCGCGCAGAAAGAACAGAGCGCCAACTACAGCGACAGGCTTTCCATCATTGAATCAGTAATCAATGACCTTGCCGAGTTTTACTGCATCTCAAAGCAGTCTGCGAAGCAGCGTATGGTTGAGCTTGGTTTCCCGGAATCGCAGGGAGTGCTGAATTACTGCAACGGCGGCTATGTACCAAATTATCTGGTCAATCCGGACAGCATCATGCCGGGACAGACCTACACCGTCAGCCTGAGCGCTGCTACAGCGGAATATAACCACAATGTCTACTTCCGTGAGCGTGTAGATTCCGGAAAATACGTTTATGTAGAGTCCCATTTCTGCCTGAACCATCCGAAGTATGTCACACCGGATGAGAATACAGGATTGTGCCTGACCGACTACGCGCGGACTCATATGGAGGAATGCTGCCTCGTCTTTGATATCGGCAGTCCACAGACCGAGTACACATACCGCAGTGGAACTATGAAACGGGAAACACCTGCAGGCACCGGCTGTATCATCTTCTATCCGGGAAAGAACGAAATCGAGGCAAACGCTCCGCAAGAGTCTCCTCTGGATGCCGCCACCCGCATTTCCGCTATCATGAATGAACTGCCGGCAAGCCTCGGAGACACTCTGGTCTATCACATGAAACGGCTGAAGATCACCAAAGAGAAGCTTGAGGAACTGTCAAATGTGTCCGTCTCGACCATCCAGCGCATTCGCACCAAAGAAGGTTTTCAGGCTACTCTGCCGTCCATAATCGCACTGTGCGTCGGCATGAGACTTGATCCGGAACTCAGCGAAGACATGCTTGACAAAGCCGGATACCGACTCCGCAACACTCCGGAACATACCATGTATAAGATTATTCTCCGGAATATATACATGGCATCCATCGACACCTGCAACGCAGCCCTCATCTCGTCCAAGATGCAGCCGCTGACGAAAATGTAAGTTCAACTATCTGTATCAGCCCTCTTCTGTTCATCAGCGGAGGGCTTGATTACGCCAATCCTTATAAAAACAGGATAGAGATAAGATGCGCCGACCCCACCCAACTTCTTCGGTCCCGATATGATACCCTCAAGCGATAATGCTTTCTGGAAAGCCAGATCTACCGTCGCTCTGGTGATAGATTTATCCTTTCGGCTCACGAACATCTCTCCGCCTTTGATGGTGTAGGTGAACTTCAAACCCTTTGTAGTGTAGAATGGATAGGACTGAAACAATAGCAAGGTATCCCACAAAACGGAGTTGTCCACGCTCTGCTTCATGCGCTCTACCGCCGTTCTCCGCTCTCTAAATTTTCTGCAGCGTTCCGCGGTCACGCTGATCTCTTCCATCTTATATGGGATTTTCGTGTAAGGCAAGTAGGAATTCACTGATGCTTTTGACAAACCTGTCAGTGTCATAATTTCTGCTACCCTTTTCTTCTCATGATACAATCTCATCACATAATCAGCAATATCAGATTGATAGACACCGGCGGTTATAAGGAGTTTCCGAACTTTCAATGGATTCAGATCAAATTCATCAGCAATCTGACGGAGGGATGGAGGGGAAGCAGTTGATACACTGTCGCTATACACAAGTACTATCGAATCTATTAATTCTTTCATTATGGCGATCGGGTCATAATTTGGTTTTTTCGGTTTATTAGGCATCAATTAGCTCCAAAACGTTTCAATCTATACATCGACTTCAAATAAACATTTGAGGTCACCTAATTTCAATTTTTGATCCGAAAGATTAACCACAGAGGTCTTTTTTCAAAAAAAATTCAGTATTTCACGATTTTCAGCCGGATCATGTTCAGTGATTCCATTTACAATTAATACAGTATCCGTTCCCTCCATCGTTTAATCGATTGATTGGTGATCCGCAGTCAGGACAAACAGAATAAGCATGTTCCCGCTGTTCTTCACCGTCCTCTTCATATTCCATGTAAGGTTCATTTTCACTTACGACTTCCTCTTCGATAAGGTTGTCTTCATTCAATTCAATGACCGAAGGTGTGTTAAGGTAATCATTAAAAACAATGCAGTAATCGCTAAAATCGAATTTGCTGTCCTCGACGCACCATTCTTCCGGAGCTTCACAATCTCCGATTTCTAACGCTACAACAACATCAAATTCAACCTGATATATGCCCTCTTTCTCTATTTCAGCTTTCCATAGATATGCTCCTTCTTCCTTATCGTAGAAAGAATTATCTTCATCCGTATAGGAATACCATGCTTTCACAGTACATCTGGCCTCCAAGAGCACTTTTGCTACTAAAGGCTTACCTTCTTCCTCATATATGCCAAGGATGTACGGTGTATATGTAATGTCGTCTATTCCGATAATATCTTTCTCTTCCGCAAACGCTCCAAAATCAACGTCAATGTCAATTGAAGCATTTTCAATCACCTGCTTGATGGTCTCCTCCATCTCATCAACACCATACTCGCTTAACAGAAATGCTTTCAGGAACAGTGCCTGTCTGTCCATCATAAGCGTGTAGTCAATGAAATTCTTCAAGTCTTCAAACACCCTGACCTCTTCCAGATACGCTGTATTACAATTTTTCAGAATTGCATCCCTAAAGCCCTTATCATTGGACACAATGCAATAGGTTATATCATCCCTTGTTGAATCGGCAGCCGTCTCTTCCTGCAAGGCAGCAAAAGTACGGTCTATATCAATTACCACAGAAGCTACTGCAATTGCATCTTTGAATTCGTCCGGCTTTTGCTCTTCAAATGGAGGCTTCTTCTGAAAATAATCTGATAGTATTTTATCAACATCAACACCTGATACACTGATATGTTCAACCTTGCAGTCGCAGAGTAAAGATTCATATTCTGCCAAGCATACATCGACCCACTTCTGCCTGTCTTGCGTCTCTAAGATACTACTATATTCTTTAAGGGTTCTGAAAAGGGCAAAAAATCTATTCTCTACCGCACCGTTGAACTTATCAATCGCTTTTTTTACATTTGCCCTTATATGTGCCCGAACCTCGCCATCAATAACAGTGTTCGTCAAAAGTACAAGATTCCCCTGTGCGGCATATTCTCGCATGCTCTGAAAAAAATCATTTCGGAATGAATATGCCGTTCCATCGTATATATTTGTATCAAGAAAAACTCTGTAAATCATTTTATTCCCTTTATTTCCCTTTGAATGATGTTTCTATCTGCAATTATACGCATATCTGGATATGAATGCAATCACAAATCACTATACAAATCCTTCGCATACACACCGCTCTCAATCAATCCTCGGATGCTCTCTATCACAGCGGCTTTGTCTTCCTGGTAGGTAACGCCAAACCACTTGTCATTCGTCTCCAGAACTTTCACAGTAACCTTTCCATCCCTGAGCAAACCACCGATGTGTGTCGGCAGTAGGTACTCTGCTTTCAGAGGATTGGCCGGGACTGTGCTTTTGAAGAAGTCCGTGAAGCCTTCATCAAGTACGCTCATGTACCACGGATCAGAACCACTTACCGCCGGAAACCCCCAGAAGTTCATGGACACATAGCTTTCCGGGTCAAGTACCACCCCATCAGCTTCTGCGCCGATTGCTCCTGTGTCCTCATCCACAGTTTTCACTATATTAC
>JAJPZP010000025.1 GCA_021204285.1 Lachnospiraceae bacterium
GACAGATATCATCATTTTGCAGGAGAGGGGAGATATACAGTGAAGCGATCAGAGATTAATGCAATCATTGAGAAGACGATCCGGTTTATGGAAGAAGAGAAAAATCTTCCCATGCCGGAATTCGCACACTGGGGACCGAAAGAGTGGCGGGAGGCCGGAGAGGACTGCCGTGAGATTGTGGACAATATGCTGGGGTGGGATATCTCAGATTTTGGAAGCAGGGACTTTTCGAAGATCGGTCTGACTATTTTTACATATCGGAATGGCAATTTCCATAATAAGGAGAAGTATCCGAAGCCTTATGCTGAGAAGCTGCTTCTGGTGGATGACGGACAGATTCTGCCGTATCATTATCACTGGAGCAAGATGGAAGATATTATCAATAAGGGCGGCGGAGATCTGGTCATCACGCTTTACAATTGTACGAAGGAAGATTATAATGACATGGACGGCGGACTTGCCGGAAAGCCGGGAACCTTTGATACGACGCCGGTGACGGTCAGCATGGACGGACGCAGAGTGACGGTGCCGGCCGGCGGACAGGTTACTCTGAAACCCGGGCAGAGTGTTACCCTGTGCCCGGGACAGTATCACAGCTGGCAGGGAGTTCCGGGGACGGGGCCGGTCATGCTGTTTGAGGTGTCATCTACGAATGACGATACCATAGACAATCGCTTCCACACAGCGGGCGACCGTATCCCGCCGGTGGAGGAGGATGAGGAAGCAAAATATCTGATCTTCGCAGATTACAAGAACTATTACATGAAGAAGTAAACCATGGTTTAACCGCATAGGAGCGTGTTAAATAAAACAAACATATTATAGGAGGTAAAGTGACATGAAAAAGTTAGTGGCAATGCTGCTCGTAGTCAGCATGGTCGGCGCAAGCCTGATCGGCTGCGGTTCTTCTTCATCTACGACGACGGAGACGTCGACAGAGGCTGAGGAAGCGGAGGAGGAGACCGAGGCTGAGGAAAGCACAGAGGCTGAGGAAACCGAGGAAGCGCCAGCAGAGACGGACGAGATGACGATGGACGAAGTCATCGCGGCAGTGCAGGCGTCTGATGTTCCCAGCGATCTGAAGCTTGGCTATGTCTGCATGAACCTTGCAAATCCGTGGTTCGTACAGGTTGTGGAGGGCTTTGAGGATGCATGTGAGGAGATGGGTCTTGCGACTCCGCTGACGATCGACTCCCAGTATGATGTTGACAAGCAGGTTTCCGATGTTGAGACGCTTGTGAACGACCAGTATGATGCAATCATGATTTCCCCGATCGACCAGAATGCTCTTGAGAGCGTTGTGACGACGGCGAATGAGGCCGGTATTGTGACCAGCTGCGCAGCGCAGAGCGTTGATATTGCAGACTTCCGTTATATCTGCGAGGAGTACAGCTATGGCCAGGCGATCGGTACGAACGCGGCGAACTAGATCAATGAGAATCTGGGAGACCAGGATGAGGTTCAGGTTTGCCTGATCACGCAGGATAACGTCGAGGATACGATTGCCCGTGCGGACGGCATGCAGGATACCCTTGAGGAGATGTGCCCGAATGTCAACATTGTAGCGCGTCAGGCAGGCGATACCCCGGAGGGTGGACTTGAGATCGTTGAGAGCGTTCTGGCGGCTTATCCGGATCTGCAGGTTGTGGTTGCTTCCAACGACTCCGGCGGAATCGGCGGATATCAGGCGATGGTGAACGCGGGCTACACGGGGGATGACCCGGTTGCCGTTTTCGCCGGCGATGCTACGGACGAGGCTCTGAATGCGATGCTGGAGGACAACACCATCTACAGAGGCACGGTTGACCTCTTCCCGTATGCCTGTGGTTATGAGTCTGCATATCAGCTTGTGTACTACATCCTGAACGGCAAGCCGGCTGAGACCAAGACGGTTATCTTTGATCCGGTGCTCGTTCCGCTGGCAGACCTGCTGGATGGCACCTATGAGTATGATCCGGAGTAATAAGCAGGGTCAAACTGAATGATAAAATGGGGGCAGAGGGCTGTTTCTTTGGAAATAGCCCTTTGCCTGTAAAAAGACAGTATAAGAAGCCGTGAATGGAGGAATGAAGAATGGAAGATATAATCCTGAAGGTTCAGGATATAACCAAGATCTATCCGGGAGTTCGGGCTCTGGATGGCGTCTCCTTTGAAGTCCGGCGCGGCGAGGTTCATGCGATCTGTGGAGAGAACGGTGCGGGAAAATCGACGTTGATCAAGGTTCTGACCGGAGCCATTGAACCCATGTCAGGAACGATTGAGTTTAAAGGAAAGACTTATGAAAAGCTGAATCCGAAGCTATCCATGGAACTGGGAATCAGCGTGATTTATCAGGAGTTCAGCCTGATCCCTTACCTGACAGTCGCGGAAAATATTTTCTATGGCCGCGAGATCAGAAAAGGGGTTGTCCGGGATATCAAGGCAATGGAGGAAAAGGCGAGAGAGCTGTGCCAGGATATGGGCGTGGAGCTGGACGTACATAAGCGTGTCTGTGATCTGGGTGTTGCGTATCAGCAGATCGTGGAGATTCTGAAGGCGGTATCGAGAAATACAGAGTTTATCATCATGGATGAGCCGACAGCGCCTCTGACGCTGAAGGAGACGGAAGTATTCTTTAAAATCATTGACAGACTGAAAAAGGAAAATGTAACGATCATCTTTATTTCCCATCGCCTGGAGGAAGTGTTTGAACTCTGTGACAGGGTCACGGTGTTCTGTGACGGGAAATATGTCCTGACGAAGGATGTCAAAGACATGGATCGGAAGTCGCTGATCGCCAGCATGGTTGGGCGTGAGCTCTCGGACGATTATCCGGTGCCGAATCGTGAGATTGGTGAGCCCGTGATGGAAGTGCGCGGTCTGACCAATAAGAACGTAAAGGATGTCAGTTTTGAGATAAAGCAGGGTGAGATCCTGGGATTTGGAGGACTTGTGGGCGCAGGACGTACAGAACTTGCCCGCGCGTTATACGGAGCGGATCCGATCCAGTCAGGAGAGATCGTTTTCAAGGATAAAAAGTATGTACCCAAAAATCCCCGTACAGGTCTGGATGCGGGGATCGGGCTGATCCCGGAAGACCGGAAAGCGCAGGGCGTCGTGCTCTCGCGGCCAATCCGGGAAAATATTGTCTACAGTATTCTGAAACGGATTACGAAGGTGTCCTTTATTGCCCGTAAGTAAGAGAAGGAGTATTCCTCCCGCTATATAGAAGATCTGAACATCAAGACGCCGAGTGCTGACCAGCTGGTGCAGAATCTGTCCGGCGGGAACCAGCAGAAGGTGGTTCTGGCGAAAGCCATGGCAACGGATTGCGATATTCTTATTTTTGACGAGCCTACCAGAGGTATCGACGTTGGCGCGAAGCAGGAGATTTACGCGCTGATGTGCAAGCTGGTTGAAGCCGGCAAGAGCGTTATTATGATCAGCTCAGAGATGCCGGAGCTTCTGGGTATGTCTGACCGGATCATTGTCATGAGCAATGGAAGAATAGCGGGTGTGCTGGATCGGAGCGAATACAGCCAGGCAAAGGTGCTTGAGATGGCATCCAGCCAATTATAGTCTGAAGGAGGACAAAGGACATGAAGAAGAATAATAAAGTAATTATGGCGCTGCTGGATTACGGTATCATTGTGGCGTTCCTTGCGATGATCGTTGTCTTTTCCATCGCTTCGAAGAACTTCCTGACTACCAATACGATGTTCACCATTCTGAAGCAGGTGTCCATCACCGGTATCATCTCCATCGGTATGACGCTGGTACTGCTGACAGGCGGTATTGATCTGTCGGTTGGCTCGATTGCGGGTGTGACGGCTGTGACGGCGGCGATCTGTCTGAAAAATTATGAGCTGGCGATTCCGCTGACCTGTGTGATCG
This sequence comes from Lachnospiraceae bacterium, assembly GCA_021204285.1. GTDB lineage: Bacteria > Bacillota > Clostridia > Lachnospirales > Lachnospiraceae > Hominiventricola. Next base: position 3,874 of record JAJPZP010000025.1, read on the forward strand.
CGCTTGTTATGTCGGTGATTTACGGCGCAATCAGCGGTCTCTGTGTGACAAAGCTGAACATGCCGCCGTTTATCGCGACGCTGGGTGTGCAGACGTCTCTGAGAGGCCTTGCCTATATTGTGACAGGTGGTCTGCCGGTATACGGCTTCACCAAGGCGTTCAGCACCTTTGCGCAGGGATCGCTCTTCAGTGTGCCTTACCCTGTTATCCTGACAATCGTACTTTTCATCATCTTTATCATACTGCTTTCGCGGACCACGATTGGACGTTATCTTTATGGTGTGGGTGGTAACGAGGAGGCGTCGCGTCTCTCCGGTATCAATGTTGTGGCAATAAAGATCATGGCATATGCTACAAGCGGATTCCTGGCCGGTGTGGCCGGATTGGTACTGCTGTCCAGAACCGCTTCCGGACAGCCTTCCGCGGGCGATGGCTACGAGATGGACGCAATCACGGCAGCTGTTATCGGTGGCGTCTCCCTGAGCGGTGGCCAGGGTGGACTGCCGATGGTGATTATTGGCGTGCTTCTGATGGGTACCCTGTCGACCGGTATGATCATGTGCGGTATTAATGACTATGTACAGCAGCTGGTAAAAGGCATCGTGCTGATCGCGGCGGTCGCGTACTCACAGTTCTCGCAGAAGATGCGCAATAAGATGGCGGCGGCGTCATAAGAAATTGATTTTTGTGGCAGACAAATACTGAGAAAGGAAAGATCGTTGGCGGGTTTTTGCTGACGATCTTTCTGGCGTATAGGTTCACGGCGCATGGTGTTTACGGCGTCAATCAGCATATAAGGATTTATAAAGATGAAGAAGAAAATGACATTTGCGCTGTGTTTCTGCAACCGCGGCTTTATGCCGGGCGAGTTGATCTATGGCGCGAGAGAGGATATGATCAGGGCTGTGACCGATGCGGGTTACGACTATATCGCGATGGACGCGGAGCTCACCCGTTACGGAGGCGTGGAGACAAGGGAGGAAGGTCTGCTCTACGCGAAGTGGCTGAAGGCGCATGAGGGCCAGTATGACGGTGTGATTTTTTCAATGCCGATTTTTGCGGATGAGAATGGTGCGATCACAGCGCTGCAGGATGCGGGGGTACCGATCCTGATGCAGGCCTATCCGGATGAGATCGGAAAGATGGACTTCGCACACCGCCGTGACGCTTATTGCGGAAAGTTCTCTGTCACAGACGTGTTCACGCAGTACGGCGTGCCCTTCACGGTGCTCAAGCCCCATGTCGTGCATCCGCTCAGCCCGGCATTCGCGCAGAATCTGAAGGATTTTGCGGCGGTTTGCCGTGTGGTGAACGGGATGAAGCGTTTCAATATCGGCTGTATCGGAGCGAGAACGACAGCCTTCAAGACGGTGCGCTTTGACGAGATCACGATGCAGAAGTATGGCATCAATGTCGAGTCCTTCGACCTGTCGGAGGTGTTCTTCAGGTTGCGGCAGAAGGCGGACGATGATGCCGTTGTGCTGAAAAAAATCGAGACGCTGAAGAATTATACCGATTTCTCAAAGGTGCCGGAAGCGAACATGCTGACGCTCGCGAGGCTGTCAGTTGTAATCGACGAATATATCGAAGAGTATCATCTGGATGCGCTCGCGTTGCG